>SYFR01000490.1 GCA_005800325.1 Myxococcales bacterium
ATCGGCGTCGACCACGACCGGGCCCGCCCACGCGAGCACGACCGCATCGACGAGCCGCTGCGCGAGCGCGCCGTAGCCGAGCCCAGGGCCGATCGCCACGGCGTCTCGTTTCGTCTGCGCCTCGCTGAGAGTTCGCTCGAGATCGCCCTCGTCGAGCGGCGTCGTCATGATTTCGCGCACGCGTCCGTCGAGTCGCTCGACCACCACCCTGGCCGCGCCGATGGTGACGAGCCCCGCGCCCGCGCGCAGCGCCGCCTCGGCCGTGAGCAGCGCCGCCCCCGTTTTTCCTGGGCTCCCGGCGATCACGAGCACGCTGCCCACCTCGTACTTGTGCGCGTCGGGCGCCCGCACGCCGAGCGCGAGCCGCGCGTCGACGAGCGAGATCGCGCGCGCCGTACAGCCGACGGTCGCGACGATCGCTTCGTCCGGGATCCCGAGACCGATCGTGTGCACGTCGCCCGCGTGCACGATCCCCGCGCCTTGCAAGAGCCCCGTCTTCTTGTGCCCGAACGTCACCGTGACCGAGGCGTGCACCGCCGCGCCGAGCACGGCCCCGGTGGTCGCGTCGATGCCGGACGGCACGTCGAGCGCGATCGTCGGGCACGGCGCCTCGTCGAACGACGCGACGACCTCGCGCCACACGCCCTCGAGCGGTCGCGACAGCCCGGTGCCGAAGAGCGCGTCCACGCACGCAGAGCCCCGCTCGAGCGCGCTCTTCAGGGGCGCGAGGTCGTCACCAAGCGAGGCCACGTCGACGCCGAGGCCCTCGAGCGCGTCGAGGTTCGTGCGCGCGTCGCCGGCGACCTCATCGCGGGTGCCGACGAGAAACACCGTGACGCTGCGCCCCCTCGCGAGCAGGTGGCGCGCCGCGACGAAGCCGTCGCCGCCGTTGTTGCCACGCCCGCACACGACGACGATCGGGCGCTCGTCGTCGGGCACGAGCCGCTCGATCACCTCGGCCGCGCCGCGCCCCGCGTTCTCCATCAGGACGATGCCGGGAACGCCGCACTCGCCCGTCGCGTAGGCATCGTACGCCCGCATCTGCTCGGCCGTCAGCACCACGCTCATCGCCACGCCTCCCCCGTTGGCTCGCCTTCGAGCAGCACCACCGCCATCGCGACGCCCGCGTCGTGGCTGATCGACACGTGCGTCTTCGTTACGCCCACGCGCCGCGCGAGCACCTCGGCCGCTCCGCGCAGCACGAGCTCGGGCGCGCGCTTGGGCTGGCCGAGCACCTCGAGATCGTGCCACCCGACACCGACGCCGCCCTGCATCGCCTTGGCGGCGGCCTCTTTCACGGCGAAGCGCCCCGCGAGCACCGTCGCGCGATCGACGCGCTGCTTGATGGCCTCGCGCTCGGCCTCGCCGAGGATCCGCCGCTCGAACCGCTCGCCCCATCGCAAGAGCAGCGCCTCGATGCGCGCGATCGAGCAGACGTCGATGCCCATCCCGAGGATCACGAGGCCCCTCCCCTCGCGTGGCGTCGCGGGCAGGGCGCGCCGCCTTGGTCGATGCCCATCCCGAGGATCACGAGGCCCCTCCCCACTCTTCGGCGAGCGCGAGCACCGTCGCCGCTCAGCCGCCCCGAAGCGCGAGGCCGCGCTCGAGCGCCGCGCGAAAGTCGCGCACCGCCTCGGGCAGCCCCACGAACACGGCGTCCGCGATGACGGCGTGGCCGATGTTGACCTCGACGAGTTCGGGCAGCCCTGCGACCGGGATCACGTTGTGCCGCGTGAGGCCGTGGCCCGCCGCCACCTCGAGCCCGAGCGCGTGCGCGAGGCCCGCTGCGACCCTCAGCCGCTCGAGCTCGTGCGGCGCCATCTGGTGACAGTACTCGCCGGTGTGCAGCTCGATCTGCTCGACCCCGAGCTCGTGCGAGGCGCGCACGTCGGCCTCGTTCGCAGCGATGAAGAGGCTCACCTTGATGCCCGCGCGCTGGCACGCCGCCACCGCCTTCGTGATCGTCGCTCGCTGCCCGACGACGTCGAGCCCGCCCTCGGTCGTGCGCTCTGCGCGTCGCTCCGGCACGAGCGTGACGACGTTCGGTCGCACGCGCTCGGCGATGGTCACCATCTCGTCGGTCGCCGCCATCTCCATGTTGAGGCACGTGACGACCGCCTCGCGCAGCCGCTCGAGATCGCGGTCCTGGATGTGGCGGCGATCTTCTCGCAGGTGCGCGGTGATCCCGTCGGCACCCGCCTGCTCGCAGAGCTGCGCCGCGAAGACCGGATCCGGGTAGCTCGTGCCGCGCGCGTTGCGCACCGTCGCGACGTGGTCGATGTTGATGTGCAGGCGAATCGGCATGGTGCGCCTCAGCGCGTGGCGCGCTCGGTCGACTCCAGCATGAGCTCCTGGATGCGCCGCGCGAGGCGCGCCGGATCTTCGACGACGCCCTCGCCGAGCAGCGCCTGCTCGAACAGCATCTCGGCATAGAACGCGAGCTTCGGCGACTCCGGATCTTTCTTCGCGAGCGCGCCGATGTTGCGCACGAGCGCGTGCGTCGGGTTCACCTCGAGGATGCGCTTTTGCGAGCGGGCCGCCGTCTCGTCGAGCATCTTCATGAGTCGCTCGAGGTTCGCGCTGGGGTCGCCCTCGCGAGCGACTAGGCAGCTCGCCGTCTCGGTCAGCCGCCGCGACGCGCGCACCGACTCGACGCGACCCTCGAGCGCGCGGCCCACCGCCGTGACCGCCGCGAGCACCAGCTCGTCCGTGGCGGCGTCCTCTCTTGGCGCGTCCTTCGGCGGCGCGATCGCGTCGACGTCGACCTCGCCGTGCGCCACGCTGACGAGCGGCTTGCCCGAGAACTCGACCAGCGCGTTGACGACCCACTCGTCGACCGGATCGGTCATCAACAGCACGTTGATACCGCGCGCGCGGAACGCCTCGAGCAGCGGGCTCTGCTCGAGCAGGGCGCGGTCGACGCCCGTGAGATAGAAAATCTGCGTCTGCGCCTCGGGCATGCCGCGGACGTACTCGTCGAGGCTCACGAGCTTGTCCTTGTCGGACAAGAGCGCCGAGAACCGGCACAATTTGGCGAGCTCGTCCTTGTTCTTCCAGTCGGTCGAGACGCCCTCTTTCAAGACGAGCCCGAAGGCCTTCCAAAAGGTGGCGTATTTCGTAGGCTCGTCCGCGGCGAGCGACGCGAGCGCCTTCAGCACCTGCTTCGTGAGCTGCTGCTCGATCTGACGCACGCTGCGGCTCTCTTGCAGCGTCTCGCGCGACACGTTGAGCTCGAGATCCTCGGTGTCGACGACGCCGCGCGCGAAGCGCAGATACGAGGGCATGAGCTTGTCGAAGCTCTCCATGATGAGGACGCGACGCGCGTAGAGCCTCAGGCCCTGCTTCTCCCGCCCGGGCATCAACATCTCGTGGGTCGTCTTCTCGGGCACGTACACGAGCGCGTGAAACTGCACGGGCGCGTCGACCGAGGTGTGCACCGTGACGAGCGGAGCCTCGCCGCCCGTGGCACCGCCGATGAGCTTGAAGAACTCCGCGTGCTGCTCTTCGGTGACCTTGCTGCGCGGCAGACGCCACAACGCCGAGGACTTGTTCGCGACCTCGCCGTCGAGGCGGATCGGGAACATGACGAAGTTCGAGTACTTCTCGACGACGCGCGAGACGCGCCAGCTCTCGGCGAACTCGGCGGCGTCCTCTTTCAGGTGGAGCGTGATCGTGGTGCCAGGACGCGTGCGCTCGCCAGGCAGCACCGAGAAGGTCCCCTCTCCGGTCGAGCGCCACAGCACCGGCTCGGCGCCCGAAGCGATCGACAGCGTGTCGACCTCGACGCGGCTCGCCACCATGAACACGGCGTAAAACCCCACGCCGAACTGGCCGATGAGCTCGCGTCCGAGCTCGTCGCCGGACTTCTTCGCGACCTCCGCGAAGCGCGCGAGAAACTCGCCCGTGCCGCTCTTGGCGATGGTGCCGAGGTTCTCGACGACCTCGGTGCGCGTCATGCCGACGCCGTTGTCCTCGATCGTGAAGGTGCGCTTCTCCTTGTCGAGCCGGATGTCGATCGCCGCCTCGTCGGTGGACAGCGTGACGTCTGCGGCCGACGAGACGCCGAGGAAGCGCGCCTTGTCGAGGGCGTCGGACGCGTTCGACACGAGCTCCCGCAGGAACACCTCGGGGTTCTGATAGAGCGAGCGGATGACCAGCGAGAGGACCCGCTGGACCTCGGCCTTGAACTCGAACTCTTCGGCGCGCGGCGCGTTTTCGGTTTCGTTCATCGCTCGGGTCCTGAGTCCTCGGTAAGGTGACGCGGATTCGTGCGCCCCCGAAGGGCGTGCCGTCTGCGGATGGGTTCATAATCAGAGCGGGGCTCCGATGCCATGGTCTCGACGACGCACCTCGAGGTAAATGCCGGCGACGCCGTCCTGTCGTGCGCGGTGCACGGCGAGGGGCCGCTCGTCGTGTGCGCCCACGGCTTTCCCGACTGTGCGCGCACGTTTCGCGAGCAGGTGCCGGCCCTCGTCCAGGCCGGGTACCGCGTCGCCATGCCCACGATGCGCGGCTACGCCCCGAGCACACCGTCGTCCCGGGGCCGCTACGACCCGAGGACGCTCGGCCGCGACCTGCTCGCGATCGCCGCGCGCGTAGCGCCGAACGAGCGGGTGTTCCTCGTCGGCCACGACTGGGGCGCCGTCGCCGCCTACGCCGCCGCGACCCTCGACGCCGAGCGGGTGCGCGGCCTCGTCACCTTGGCGGTGCCTCCCCTGCGCGTGGCGGCGCTGCGATTTCTCCGCCCCGCCCAGCTCCGGCGCTCCTCTTACATCGGTCTCTTTCAGCTCGGAGCGCACGGCACAGCGAGGCTCGTCGACAACGACCTCGCGCTCGTCGAAGAACTATGGCGGTCGTGGTCCCCCGGCTACGCCTGCCCCACAAGCGAGCTCGAGCACATCAAGGCCGCCATCCGCCCGCACCCCGATGCCGTGCTCGGCTACTACCGCGCGCTCGCCACACGAAGGGTGCTCTTCGGCCGCGCGGGCCGCGTCGTGCTCGAGCCCGTGCGCGTGCCCAGCTGCTACCTCCACGGCGCAGACGACGGCTGCATCGGCGCGGAGCTCGCCCGCGAGCTCGAGCCTGCCTATAGCAAAGGACTCACCAGCGCGATCCTCCAGGATTGCGGGCATTTCCTGCACCTCGAGCGGCCGGAAGAGGTCAATCGGAGGCTCCTCGCATTCCTCCGCGATTGCGGGTGAGGCGACCGTCAGGCGATGGACCGCTCCACCTGAACAGGCTCACCTGTTTAGAGGCAGAGCTCGGCCTTCGTTCTCGCGCGGACTTCGGCACAGAGTTCCGGCTCGGCGTGGAGCGACCTCCCGAAGGACGGGATGAGCTCGCGAGTGCGCGCTTGCCAATCCGCGCTGCGAAAGCGCTCAGGGAAACAGCGCGACACGAGGTCGAGCATGATCGCCACGGCGGTCGAGGCACCTGGCGAGGCGCCGAGCAGCGCGGCCACCGAGCCGTCGCAGCTCGTGACCACCTCGGTGCCGAACTTGAGGACGCCGCGGCCGTGTTCGTCGGCCCGGATGACCTGCACGCGCTGCCCGGCGACGAGCTGCTCCCAATCCCCCGAGCGCGCTTCCGGATAGAAGCGGCGCAGAATCGCCATCCGTTCTTCGGACGACATCAGCGCTTGGCCTACGAGGTAGCGGGTGAGATCGATGTTGTCGATCCCGCTCGTCAGCATGGCTCCGATGTTGGAGAAGCCCATGGATCGAAACAGGTCGAGATACGAGCCGGCTTTGAGGAACTTGGTGGTGAAGCCGGCGTAGGGCCCGAACAACAGTTCCTTTTGGCCATCAACCCAGCGCGTGTCGAGGTGCGGCACACTCATGGGTGGCGCGCCTCCTGCGGCCTGGCCATACACCTTGCACTCGTGGCGCGCGACCACGTCGCGGTTCGTGCAGCGCAGCCACTGGCCGCTCACCGGGAATGCGCCATAGCCCGCCGCCTCAGGAATGCCAGTCAGCTCGAGCAGCGGCAGCGACGCACCCCCGGCGCCGATGAACAGGAAGCGCGCGGGCTCGATCCGCGGAAGGCCTCCCTCGTGGACCTCGAGCCGCCATATGCCGTCGCGACCTCGCTCGATCGCGCGCACCTCGGCGCCGAGGTGGAGCTGTGCATTGCGGCGGCGGGTAAGCGCTTCGATCATCGCGCGAGTCAGCGCCCCGAAATTGACGTCGGTGCCGGGCGCCACGCTCGTCGCCGCGATGGGTCCGTCTTGCCGCCCTGCCATCACGAGCGGCATCCACTCGGCGATCCGCCGCGCGTCTTCGGCGTATTCCATCTCGCGAAATAACGGCGAGCCGGCTAGCGCCCGGTGCCGCGCGCGCAGGTAGGCCACGTCGCGCTCGCCCGACACCAGGCGTCGGTGGGGAATGGCGCGGATGAACGAGCGCGGATCCGGCAATCCACCCGCGGCGGCGAGCGCCCCCCACAGCTGCCTCGAGATCTCGAACTGCTCGGCGATGTTCACCGCCTTGTCGACATCGACCGATCCATCGGGCGCCGGCGGAGTGTAGTTGAGCTCACAGAATCCGGCGTGGCCGGTTCCCGCGTTGTTCCACGCGTCGGAGCTCTCGGCTCCGGCGCGATCGAGCCGCTCGAAGATCATCACCGACAGCGACGGATCGAGCTCGCACAACAACGTCGCCAGCGTGGCGCTCATCACGCCAGCACCGATGAGAGCGACGTCCGTCACCGCTTCCACGAGCGAGACGTACCGCTACGACGGCGTGGCGACCAGTCGTGAAAAGCGCTCGCGCGGGCTGATTCGCAAGCCTTGCGACAGCGAGAACCCCGCGGTCTGGCGCGCCATGGCGGCCGCGGCGTCAGAACGTCGCGATCATGGACACGCCGGCGCCGCCGGGGCCGACCCACGGCACGACCCGACCCGTCGACACGGACTCGCGGTCGAGCACGAAGAACAAAGTCGCGGTGGTGGCAAGACCGGCAGCGGCGACCCCGAGGGCGACGTCGGTCGCGAGGTTCAGGGTCTCGCCGCGGGCGCGCAGCGACTCCGCTTCGGTGACGTCACTGCCGTCGTTCAGATCGTCGAATGAGCCGCGCGCGTGGAGCGCGAGCGAGCCGGTCACGATCGCCGTCGCACCCCCGAGCACCGCCGCGCCGCCGGCGATCCACACGGAAAGCGGCATCGCCGCCGGATCGAAGCGCTCAGCCCAGGAATAGCCCGCAGTGGCGCTCGCCGACTCGGCAGGTTTCGCCGGCGCGGCGGTGGCGGCAGCAGGCGGAGGCTGCGGCGGCTCGGCCTTCGCGGCAGGTGTCGGCTGCGCCGCGCCCTCGGGCTCGCTCTCGCCATAGTCGTCGGCGATCTCCGTCGGCGCGGCCGGGACCTTGGGCGCTGGGGGCGGAACGGCGGCTGCGGGCGGAACGGCGGCTGCCGGCGGCGCGGCCGGTACCTTGGGCGCAGCAGGCGCCGGCGGAACCGGCGGTTTCGCCCAGGGAGGGAGCCGCTTCACGGGAGCCTTCGGTGCCTGGAGATCGGCATAAGGGTCCTCGTCGTCGGCGCGCGCGTCCGTCGCACCGAGAGCCAAGGCCAGTCCCAGCGTCACGGCCACCGACAGACGGCACGAGGGACGGCGCAACGCGCCCACCGTCACGTCGCGCGACTGCGTACTTCGTCGTTCCATGAGATTGGCCAACATCACAGCCCGCAATAGCTAGGAAATCCTGCCGGCAGACCCGCCTCGTAGGGCGACGGCGAAGTGCCGTACGGGTGAGCCTGGAAGAACTGCCAGACGGAGGTGCGCGCATCGGTCGGGATCTTGTGCCCCTTGCCGTGGTCGCACACGAACGCGAAATGGCCAGTCTCTCGCAGGTCGTCGCGGTAGGCCTCACTCAACTTCTTGAAGGCCACGACGACCTGATCGGAGTCGCCGCCGTGAAAGATCATCGCGGGGAACTTGTTGGCGTCTTCCTGGTGCGGCGGATTGCCGAAGAGGCCGCCCGAATAGGTCGCCACGCTCGCGAGATAGCCCGAGCGGCGATAGCTCATCTGGGTCGTCTGCAGCCCGCCCGCGCTCATGCCAATGGCGTGCACGCGGCGCACGTCGATGCCGGCGTCGCGTGTCGCGCAGGCCAGGATCTCGTCGGCGAGCAGGAGGTCGTTGTCGGGGCCGGTGCCGGTCGTGTGGAACCAAGGAAACTGGCCAGCATTCGGGTCGTGCTTGGGCGCCGCGACGATGCCGCCCATGGCCTTGATCTCCGCGACCGTCGTCGGGCTGAGGCCGTATTCGGCCTCTTCGGGCTTGCTGCCGGTGCCGTGCCAATAAAAGACGAGCGGGCCACCCTTGCCGAGCGCCGCCGGATCGAGCCACAGCCGCACGCTTCGGGCCGAGAGCCCGCTCGGCGCAAAGTCGGCGTAGCCGTCCACGAGCGCGGGGCAGGTGCCGGTCACCGCCGGCTGAAGCGCAGGATCCGGCGTCGCGGGCGCGCCCGACCCCGTGCTGCTCGCCGCGCCGCCGCCCGCGCCACCTGCGCCCGCCCCCGTCGCGTCGACCGAAGGCTCGGACGTGCTGCCGCCGCACGCGACGAGCCACGCCGTGAGCGCGAGCGATGAGGAACAGGCTTTGAGGCGGCGAGCCCGAGCGGCGACGATCATGGCCCGCAGAATAGACGGAGCGCGCGAGCCGCGGCAGGCGAATTTTGGCGGCACGCTACCGAGCCGGGCGCGCTACGGAGCGACGGGCGCGCGGTCGGTCTCGGGCTCGAGCTCGCTCCGCGAGTAGCCGCCGATGCGGAACGTTCCGTTGCTCTCGTCGGCGAAGCCGTCGGCGCGGCGCACGCGCACGAGGCCGTGGCTCGTGTCCGTCTCCGGCACGGTCCAGTCGTGCCGCTCGACGTCGCGGACCGCCTCGGCGATGAGCATCCAGCTCGTGCCGCCGTCGACCGAGTATTCGAGCGTGACCGGCTGCGGCTCCCCGTCGATGAGCGTGCGCCACTCGATCGGCACGAGGCTCCCCGGCTCGAGGCGCTCGCCGCCGTCGGGCGCGCCGAGCACGAGCGCCGGCCCCTTCACGATGCTGAAGCGGTCGGTGACCTTGCCGTCGAAGCGCACGTTCGTGGCCGCGAGCCGGTTGTCGTGCACGTCGAGGATGACCGAGCCGTTCTCGAGCTCGGTGCGGAGCATGACCGGGTGGCGGCCGGCCTGGCTCGTGCCGGTGCCGCCATGACCGGCGACGACGTACACCGCGCCTTCGTGCGGCACGAGCCCGGCGCGCTTTAGGTAGGCGCCATCGCCTAGGACGCCGCCGTCGCCCTCGTCGACGACGTGCCCGCGCCGCGTCGTCGGGGTGTCGTAGGCGCCGTCGAGGAGGAACGAGCGCTCGTAGATATGGGAGTGACCGCCGAGCACGAGATCCACGCCCGCGGCCTCGAGGATGGGCAGCGCGTTCTCGCGCATCTCGACGAGCTCTTCGTCTTCGTCGGAGTCGTGCGAGCCCTTGCTGTAGGGCGGGTGATGCCAATACGCAACGAGCCAGTCCGCTTTGGCCATCTCGAGGTCTTGGCGCAGCCACTTCAGCATCGCGCCCTCGGGTGCGCGCGGCGACTCGTTCGAGTCGAGCACGACGAAATGGACATTGGCGTAGTCGAATGCGTAGTACGCCTCGGTGCCCGACGCAGCGCCGCCGCACTCGCCGCGCGTCGGCAACACGAAGGCCTCGTAATAGGGGCCCGACTGCGTGAACGAGTCGGAGGTGATCCCCTCGTGATTGCCCATCGCCGGCCACACCGGCGTGTTCGTGAGAATGCCTTGGTAAGGCGCAAAGAAGTAGTGACTGAACTGGCTCTCCCAGCCAAACTCATAGGCCATGTCGCCGACGTGAATGAAGAGATCGAGCCGGTCGGGGCCGATGAACTCTCGCATCGCGTCGCGAACGGCCGCTTGGTTTTCGTCGCCGGTGCCCGAGTCGCCGACGACCCAGGCACGCAGCTTCTTTTTCGTGCCGCGCGGAGGTGCCGTCTCGAAGTAGTGCTCCTCGTCGCCCGTCTCCGGCGCGCCGCCAGCGGGGCCGACCGAGTAGTAGTAGCGCGTCGCGGGAGAAAGACCGGTGATCGTGAGCTCGTGGCGCTCGCCGGGCTCGGACGCATCGAGGGCCGTGTCGAGCTTTGTCGGGCTGCGGCCGAACCGCACTTGCCCGCTCGTCTCGCCGACCGAGAACCACGCGACCGTGGCTTGCGTCTCGGACACGCGCTGCAGATACGGGTTGCGGTCGCGATCCGGCAGGCAACCCGCGCTCACGGCGAGCACGATGAGGGCAGCGATCGGGACCGGGCTTTTGGCGAGCAGTGGCATGGGCCCGACACCAGATAGCGAACCACCGGAGCGGGGCAATCCAATCGCCGCGCGGCGGGCGCTCATTGTGCGGCAAGCTGGCCCCTTTCTCGCGGTGAAGTGACCGCGAACAAGGCAGGAGCACTACCCTCGAGTGATCATGAGCAATCGGGAGGACTACGGACAAGAGGCGGCGCTCGGCCGCACGGGGCTCCTCGTGTCGCGCCTCGGCCTCGGATCGTTCTCCCGCGCCGCTGGCACGCTCAGCGCGACTTCCGGCGCGCGGCGGCCTCCTGCGCGTCCAAGGCGGCGAAGCGCGCCTCGAGCTCGGCGTCCTCTTCGCGTTGCGCCGGACCAGCGTGTGCGGGACCAGCGTGTGCGGGACCAGCGTGTGCGGGACCAGCGTGTGCGGGACCAGCGTGTGCGGGACCAG
>SYFR01000491.1 GCA_005800325.1 Myxococcales bacterium
CGCTCGTCGTCGTCCGGCACGAGCGCGCAAGGATCCTCCCAGAGATCCATCGTGCGCACGTTGGCGCCGAGCCCGCGCAGCACGTTGGCCGCACCCTCGTCGCGCTCGAGCTCGCGCTCGTGCCCGATGACGACGATGTAAGAAATCGGCCGCTTCATGCTCTCGGCCCTCGCGCCCGTCGCTGCATGGCGTCGCGCCCCCGCGTGCCGTTGGCGTGCCCGCGCTCGGCTACTTCGCGACCCGGACGATCGTCTTGCCGCCGAGCGTCGAGAAGTACACGTGGGTCGCGTCGAGGGCGAGCTGCAACGGTTTATTCTGCGCCGCCGCGAGCACGATGGATTTTCCGCCGCCGATCGGCGCCTTCATCACGGTGCCGTCCGCGTCGGTCGTGCCGTGGTTCGTCCAGTAGACGAAGCTCGCGTCGACGGCCACCGAGGTCGGGTGGCTCTGTGCGGTGGCGAGGACCTCGACCTTTCCGCCCGCCGCAGCCACGCGCGACACCTCGCCGCTCGTGTCCGTCGCGAAGTAGACGAAGTTGTCTCGCGCCGCCACGCCGGTCGGTGCCGCCAGATCCTTGGCGATGATCTGCTGCATGCCGCCGCCATGAAGGATTCGGCGCACGTCGCCCGCGCTGTAGTCGGTCCAGTAGACGTAGGCCGCGTCCGTGGCGACGTCGAACGGCGTCGACAGGGAAGAGGCGAGCTTCAGCGGCGTTCCGGGCGTCTTCACGTTCTCGCGCCAGAGCTCGCCTTCGGTTCGGTTGAGCCAGAACGCGAAGTCGCCCTCGGTCGCGACGCTCCAGAGCCCGTCTTTCGCGGAGGCCGCGAGATCCGCCGGCATGCCGCTCGCGACCAAGATTTTGATCGAAGCGTTCGTGTCCATGATGCCGTGGTTCGCCCAGACGAGCGTCGTCGATGGGTTCGCGGTCGAGATCGCGAGCTCGCGCGGCAAATACTGCGCGCTGGCGATCGTCTCCGGTGCGCTCGGCGTAGCCGGATCGCTCACGCGCATCACCTTCTGGTTCACGCCCGCGCTCGTCCAGTAGACGCCGGTCGCGTCGACCGCGATGCCGTACGCCTCTTCTTGCCCGGTCGCGAGCTGGGACAGCGGGCAGAGCCCTGACGCGCACATGCCGCCGAGGCAGTCGTGGCCGCAGCCGCCGCAGTTGGTCGCGTCGGTGAGGATGGCGACGCACTTATCTCCGCAGGCAACCTGGTTCGGCGGGCACACGCACGCGCCCTTCGTGCAGCTCGCCGTCTCGGGGCAGGCCGTTTCGCACGCGCCGCAGTGCTTCTCGTCGGTCAACGTGTCGACGCAGCTTCCGCCGCAGAGCTCTTTGCCCATCGGGCACATCTGGCCGCCTTCGCCGCCTTGGCCGCCAGCGCCGCCCGTCGAGGTCGTCGAGGTCGTCGAGGTCGTGGTCCCCGTCGTCGTGCTCGTCGCGGCTCCGCCGCCCTCGCCGCTCGCCGAGCAATCGCACGCGCCGTAGGTTCCGTCCGCCTGACACAGCTGCACGCCGGTCAGCTTCGCGCCAGGGCACGCGCACGAAATCTGGCGTCCCTCGGTGCAAGCCGAGTCCGTACAGCCGCTGACGAACGCGGCAGCCGAGAGCGACGCGAACGCGGCTCCACCCAAAGCGAAAAGAATGCGCACGATGGATCTCCTGAAGAAAGGGTCTCGCAATTCTGCTGGCCGGGTCGAGCCACTATTCGCGTTCGGCGCCCGAGACAAGGGGCGGCCGTACTACGCGCGCGCTCCGCGACTACCCGAGCCGGGTGCCACCCACCGTGATTTCGTCGATCTTGACGGTGGGGCAGCCGACGCCGACCGGCACGCTCTGCCCGTCTTTGCCGCAGGTCCAGATCCCGTCCGAGACCCCCACGTCGTTGCCGAGCATGCTCACCTTCGTGAGGACGTCGGGGCCGTTGCCGACGAGGTTCACGTCCTTGAGCGGCCGCGTCAGCTTGCCGTCCTCGATGAGATAGCTCTCGGTCAGCGAGAACACGAAGTCGCCGTTCGAGATGTCGACCTGCCCGCCGCCGAAGGCCTTGGCATAAATTCCGCGCTTCACGGTACCGAGGATCTCTTCGGGTGCGTGCGGGCCGGCGAGCAAGATGGTGTTCGTCATGCGCGGCATCGCGTTGCAGGCGAAGCTCTCGCGCCGGCCGTTGCCCGTCGAGCCGATGCCGTAGTGGCGCGCGGACATGCGGTCGTGCATGTAGCCGACGAGCTTCCCGTTCTCGATGAGCACGCTGCGTCCGGGCTCGTTGCCTTCGTCGTCGACGTTCACCGCGCCGCGGCTCTGCGTGAGCGTCGCGTCGTCGACCACGGTGCACAGATCGCTCGCCACGCGCTCGCCGATCTGGCCCGCGTAGCGGCTCGTGCCCTTGCGGTTGAAATCCGCCTCGAGCCCGTGCCCCACGGCCTCGTGCAACAAGATCCCGCTGTCCCCGGGCGCGAGCACCACCGGCAGCTGCCCCGCCGGCGCCTCTTCGGCGTCGAGCATCGCGATCGCGCGCCGTGCCGCCTCGCCGGCGTGCCACTCGGGGCTCTTCTCATCGAAGTAGCCCATCGTCATGCGTCCGCCGCCGCCGCTCGAGCCCGCCTGTGTCTTGCCCTTGTGCTCGGCGACCGCGCGCATCGAGAAGCGGATCATCGGCTGCGCGTCGAAGCACAGCTTGCCGTCGCTCGTCGCGATGAGCACCTCGCGCATGCCCTCGGCGAAGCCTGCCTCGGCACGCACGATCATCGGATCGTAGGCGAGTGCGGCGCGGCTTGCGCGTTCGAGCAGCTGGCGCTTCTCGAGGGCCGGACGTTCCAGGCTCTGCTCGTCGAGCTCGTAACGCCGCGGCAGCTCCCGCGAGGCGAGGCGCACGGGCAGGTCGTGCCCCCCGCCCGCCGCGATGCGCGCCGCCGTCTTCGCCGCGCGCTCCATCGCCTCCCACGCGAGATCTTCGGTGTAGGCATAGCCCGTCGCATCGCCGCGCTGCACGCGCACGCCGAGCCCGAGCGACACGCTGCGGGAGGCGCTCTTCAGGATCCCTTCGTCGAAGCTGTAGCCTGCGTTTCGCCGATATTCGAAGAACAGGTCAGCGTAGTCGCCGCCGTTCGCGAGGCACACGGCGAGCAGCCGCTCGCAGGTGGCAGCATCGATGGCCGCATCGCCGCCGGGGGCGAAGGGCGCGAGGTAGCGCGTCGTTGCCATGCGCCGAGCATAATGCGAAGGCTCCCGTTCCGCCCGCCCTCGTCGGCCCCCGCGGCGAGTCGGCATCGCGCCACGCGGGCATCTGGCCGGTCGCTCATCCGGCGATGGACTCGGCGCACGAAGAGCGCTACGGCCCGGCGCCATGAAGCTCGACGTCGCGCTCGTCTGGATCCACGTCACCGCCAACGTCTTCTGGATCGGGGCGATCGTCGCGGTCGGGCTCCTCGTGTGCGCCGACAAGATCGACGCCAAAATCCGCGGCGCGCTCGCGGCCGACGTCTATCGAAAGCTCGCGGCGCCTGCCTTCGGGATCTCGTTCCTGGCTGGCGCGGGCCGCTTGTTCGCGGACACGGCTTACTATTTCAAGCAGACCCACTTCATGCACCTGAAGCTGCTGTTCGCGCTCGTCGTGATCGGCCTGCACCACGCCATCGGCGCCCGCGCCAAGAAGCTCGCCTCGGGCGAGGCGACCGACGCCGGACCGACGAAGGCGCTGCTCGGCGTGCTCGCGGTCTCGGCGGCCATCGCCGTCTTCGCGGTGGTTTTCAAGCTGCCGGCCTGACGGAACGTCCCGACGATCCTGGCAAAACGCATTCGGCCGCGCGGGCGGCCGCGATCCGATCTTGGCGCGCGGGCAGAAGCCCGATAAAACGGTTGGGCTTTCCTTTCCTTTCGACCCGCGCGCACGGCGGCGGGAAGCGTGGACGACGTTTGGCTCTATAGTTCTGAGGCACATCGCTGGTGGCGCTGGATCGCGAGAAGACACTGCAAGCGGCGCAGAAGCTCGTCGACAAGCAGCGGTTCGACAAGGCCATCGTCGAGTACCGCAAGGTCGTCGAAGACGATCCCGGCGACGTCCGCACCCTGCTCAAGGTCGGCGATCTTCATTTGAAGCTCGAGCAATACGAGCCGGCCGTCGTGACGTACGAGCAGGTCGGCGAGTACTACTTCCGCGAGGGCTTCGCCGTGAAGGCGATCGCGGTCTTCAAGCAGATCCGCGGCATCATCCGGCGCCACGCGCAGCACCTCGACGCCAAGTTCGCGCACATCCTGCCGCGCCTCGCCGAGATCTACACCCAGCTCGGGCTGACGAGCGACGCGCTCGCCGCCTACGACGAGGTGGCGACGCGCCTGCGCCAAGAGGGCCGCGTCCGCGACGCCCTCGATGTCTTCAAGCGCGTATTGTCGCTCGACTCCCAGAACCCGATCGCGCATCTGCGGGTGGCCGACTCGCGTGCGCGCCTCGGCGACGTCGACAAGGCCATCGACTCGTTCGGCGAGGCGGCCAAGATCATGATGGGCCTCGGGCGCCTCGACGACGCGATCAAGGTGTACGAGCGACTGCTCGAGTACAAGCAGGAGCCGAGCTTCGCGCGGCTCGCGGGCATGGCGTACCTCGAGCGCGGCCAGGCGCACGACGGCATGAGCGCGCTCAGCAAGCTGCAGATCGCCTTCAAAGCCAACCCCAAAGATCTCGAGACGCTCAAGGTCCTCGCGCAGGCCTTCGACACCATCAATCAGCCCAAGAAGGCCATCGAGGTCCTGAAAGAGTCGGCGCGAATCGCGCGCGACAACAACGACGACGCGGAGCTCGGCGTCTTGGTCAAGACCCTCTCGGAGCGCGCCCCCGACGACCCGCAGGTCCGGTCGCTGACGGCGCAGTGGCGCGCCCGCACCGGCGAGAGCCTGCATCCGGTTGCGCCCGCGGCGCCGGACTCGTTCGACGACTCGGTCGAGCTCGAGTCGCTCGACGAGCCCATTCCGACCGCGGCGCTGGGTGGGCAGCAGGCGGCGGCACCGGAGGCCCCCGGCGCGCAGGGCGCTCTCTCGGCCGACGCGGCCTACACCCTCGAGACCGCCAACGCTTACCGCTCCGCGGGCCACCTTGCGTACGCGATCCAGCTCTTGCAGGCGGCGCTCACGCGGGAGAATTCCTTCGATGTGCGCCTGCTCTTGAGCGATTTCCTGCACGAGTCGGGGGATCTGCACGCGGCGATCGCCCAGAAGCTCCTGCTCGCGCGCGCGGTGTACGAGCACGGTGACGGCATGCGCGCCGTCGCGATGCTCGACGAGGTGCTGCTCCTGCACCCGGGTCACGGCGTCGCGTCGCAGCTTCGCGAGCAGCTCTACGCGCAGGTCTATTACGGCCGGTACGGCTACGGTGCCGCGGCGGCCGAGCAACCGCTCGGGAGCTACGACGTCGAGTTCGGAGGCGTCGACGCGGCGCTCGGGATGGGAGCCGGGGCCGCCGGGGGAGCGAGCAGCGTGCCGCCGCCATCTCGCGCGGTCCTCGCCGAACAGGTGCTCGATCGGGTCGACGCGCTCTGCGACGCGGGCCGCATCGCGGAGGCGCGCGCCCTCCTGACGCAGGAGCTCCAAGGCGCGCCCAACCATCCCCTCTTGCTCGAGCGACTTGGGGAGCTCGACGTCCCGAGCTCGGGCTACCCCGCGGTGGAGGATCCGGCGCCGCCGCCCTCAGTCTCGCACTACATCGACACGGCGTCTTACGGCTACGGCTCGTACGGCCGCGGCGCCCAGCCGGGCAACGCCGCGCAGCCCGCCGTGCACCACTCGCCGAGCGCGGGCTTTGCTCAGCCCGAGCGCGCGGTCGCCGCGGCCGACTGGCAGACCCACTACGATCTCGGCGTCGCCTACGCCGAGATGGGCATGCACACCGAGGCGATCGCCGAGCTGACCCTCGCGGCGAAAGATCCGGCGCGCGAGTGCGTGTGCGTGTCGATTGTCGCCACGATTTATCTCCAGCTCGGCGAAATCGACGCCGGCATCGCGGCGCTGCACACGGCGCTCGCGGCCGCGCACATCACCCGCGAACAGGAGCTCGCGCTCGGCTACGAGCTCGGCCACACCTACGAAGCTCGCGGCAACGCCGAGCAGGCAGTGCACTTCTTCGAGTGGCTCGCGCTGCTCGACCCGAACTACGACGATCCGCGCGGCACCCTCTACGAGCGCATTCACCGGCTACGAGGCACCGGCTCGGGGCCGCAACCGATCCCTGGCGCGCCGCCGGCGCCGCTCGCCGTCAAGCGGTAGGGCGCGCTCGTCTACCGGAGTTATTTTTCGTCGACGAGGGCGGCGTGGTGCTCGTCCGCGCAGGGCGGCCTCACCCCACCAAGAACCACGGCTCTCAGGCTCGCGCGATGCACAACGGCATGGCTCAGGCGTGGGACGGGCGCGTCCTCTATGGACATCGGCTCCTCTGGCCGATCGCGCGTGCGGCTCGCGAGCTCGCGGCGCTTGCCGACTGGCCGACCGTCGCGGAGCTCGACGCGGGACTAGCGCCGCGTGCCGGTGTCCGGTTTGCTTCAGCGCTGGCCCGCTCGCGTCGGCGTCCGAGAGGGCCCGCGGCGGCGGCGTACGACGCATCGATCTGCCTCGAGGGCAGGGTCCCGACGCGCGCCGCGAGCTGGCACGATCTCTTCAACGCGCTCGTCTGGGCGAGCATGCCGCGCTCGAAGCGCGCGCTGCATGAGCGACAACATCGCGCGCACGAGGCGCGGTCCGCGGCTGCGCCTTCGCGGCGCACGCGCGAGGGAGACGGGCTCGCGCTCGTCGACGAGGGCGGCGCGGTGCTGTTGTGCACCGACGCGGCGCGCCCCTCCGTCGAGGAGGCGCTGTCGGCGCGCGAGCGGGAGCCGGTCGCCGTCGCGATCGCGCGGGGCGAGGCGCTCGGCGTCGTGTTCGGCCACGCCGTGTTCGAGCACCTCGGCACGTCGCAGAGGACCGTGCGCGCCACCGTGCACGTCGTGTCCACGCCGGCAATTCCGCGGGACGCCGACGCGTGCGTGTGGCTCGCCGACGCTGGTCTGAGCCGCGCGCTCGCCGACCCCAAGCGCTTCGCCGCGCCGGAGGCGATGGCGTCGATCCCCGTAGAATTGGCGTATTTCGGCGTGCCGCGCGACCCTCTTTCTCCGCCGACCGACTGAGGCGCTTCGCCGCTTCGCCGCTTCGCCGCTTCGCTTCGCTACGACGAGAGTCCGTGCACGCGGGTGACGTCGGCGCCGAGCCCCCCGAGCTTGCTCTCGATGTGCTCGTAGCCGCGATCGAGGTGGTACACGCGCCGCACGAGCGTCTCGCCGTCGGCGACGAGCCCGGCGATGACGAGCGAGGCGCTGGCCCGGAGGTCGGTCGCCATGACGCTCGTGCCCTCGAGCTTCACGGCGTGGCGCACGAACGCGGTGTGCCCCTGCACCTCGATGTCGGCGCCCATGCGAATGAGCTCGGGCACGTGCATGAAGCGGTTCTCGAACACGGTCTCGCTGATGCGGCTCGTGCCCTCGGCGAGGCACATCAGCACCATGAACTGCGCCTGCATGTCGGTCGGAAATCCGGGGTGCGGCGACGTCGTTACGTCGACCGAGCGCAAGGTGCCCTGCCGCACGATGCGCACGCCGCTGCCATCGGGCTCCACCGTGACGCCGGCGCCGCGCAGCTTGGAGATCACCGCCTCGAGATCGTCGACGCGTACGTTCTCGACCAGCACCTGAAGGGACTCGAGGCGATGGGGGCGC
>SYFR01000492.1 GCA_005800325.1 Myxococcales bacterium
CTGGGTCCCCGAGTAGTCGAACTCGCACGCCTGACCGATCACGATCGGCCCGGATCCGACGATCGCAATTCGCCTCAGGTCGTCGCGGCGCGGCATGGTGGCGCACGAGGTAGCACCACCTCGCGTTACCGCCTAGTGGGGCGAGTCAGATCGGGGGCGAGCGAATTTGGGCGGCTATTTCGGCGTCAGGGGACCGTGTGCGGGGCAGCCGAGCCTCAGGGACCTTCCTGCGTCCGGTCGAGCGCTGCCTTGAGGAAGTTCCGCGCGCGCAGCGTGTACGGGCCATCGTCCCGCGCCTCGAGGTGCTGGCGAAACGCGTCCGCCGCCGACAGATGTTGTCCGCTCTTGTAGAAGACGATGCCGCGCGCGAGCGCCGCCGGGTAGCTCGGATCGAGCTCGGCGAGCCGCTCGATCGTCCGCAGGCGCTGCGCGGCGACGGTCCGTTCGGCGAGCGCCGGGTCGAGCGACACGGGCGTATTCAGATTTCGAAACGGGTGGAGCAGCAAGAACCCGAGCCGCAGGCGCTCTTCGTCGACCGAGAGCGCGATCGCCTCGCCTTCGAGCCCCGAGACCGCGTTCCACCGCTTCTTGAAGAGCACGCGGAGCTCACGCTCACCCATGAAAAGCTCCCGCGTCGCGCCTTCACACCAGCGGTTGCGTACGACCGTCGCGATGAAGTCGCCGCCGAGCGCCCGCAGCTCGCCCGACTCGACGCCGGTCTCGCGCCAGCGAGCGAGCTCGTTCAGAAAGCGCATCATCTGGTAGGCACGGAGCGCCCGGACCCCATCGCTCTGCGGTGCCGCGCGATGGGCGGCCTCCGACGTTCGCTCTCTCGCGCGCGCGAAGGCGTCTTCGTCGTCGCCGAGGGACGCCTCGTTGTAGGCGCGAAGCTCGCGACCGAGCGCGCGCACGTCGACGTCGAGCTCGGTCTCGACCGCGCCGCGAGCCGCAACCTCGTCCGCGCGCATCGTCGCCTCGAGCAGAGCCTCGTCGAGCACCGGCGCCGGGGGCTCGGTCGGCTCGGCCGCTCGAGGCATCACGAGCAGCAGCATGCCGCCCCCGAGGAGCACGGCGAGAACGCCCGCCTGCCAGCCCTCGAGGTGGCGTCGCCAGCCCGCCGGTCGTTGGTTCACGGTCACGTCGAGCCGCACGGTAGCTGATTCGCCACCCAAGCAAGCTGTTGAATGACTCCCGTCACCGGCATCGCCGACGCGCTCCCGCCCGCCGGCGTCGCGGTTGCGCTTCCGTTTTCGCCCGCGGCTCGCTCGAAGCACGGTAGAACGAGGGTCCGCGCTCGCAGCGAGCGCACCCCTTCCGATGAGCCGAGACGAGCGCCGCAGAAACGTACGAAAGATCGTCGATCTCCCCGGCGAGCTCGCTCACGGCGAAGCGCCGCCCGCGGCAGCCCGCGTGGCCGATCTCTCGATCGGCGGAGCGTTCATCATCATCGATCCGATGCCGGCCTTCGGCAGCGCGGTGCACCTGCGCTTCGAGCTCGCGGGGCAACGGCTCGAGCTCGACGGGGTCGTGCGGTGGACCAAGCCGCGCGGCGTCGGGGTTCAGTTCGGTGTCCTCGGCGCTCGCGAGACGTACCTCATCAGCGAGGCTACCGCGAACGCCGAGGTCGCCCCCGACTCGCGGCGCTGAGCTCGGAGCGCCGGGCGACGACGTCAGCGGCTCGAGAACGGGATGACGAACGAGGAGCCCGCTCCGGCCACTGCGCGCCCGAAGAGCAGGCCCGCGCACTGTCCCTGGATCTCGGGTCGGAGCGGCGGAGCAAACTGAACCGTCGCGACGTCATCGTCGCCGTCGAGCGTCACGGTGATCTGGCTGCTGACGCTCACCGAGAGCGACGCCGCGGGTGCGTTGGCGGTGGCGCGGCGAAGGCACGAGACCATCGCGGCGCGCGCGTCCGCGACGCTCATCGCGACGGCGCCGGCCGCGCTCGGCTCACCCCCGGCCGCGGGGGGGGACGTCGCGTCGGTGCCAGGGTTTCCTTGGAGCGGTTGCGGCACAGCTTCGGCGCGCACGTCTCGGCCGGGCGCTGACGGAGCTTGCCTCGATGCGGCGCGGACGTGCACCTCGCGCTCTGCATCCGGCTCGGCGAGGCGGGAAATCCCGAGCGGATTGGCCGCCGGCAGCAGGCTCGCCGGATCCCGCCTCGGCGTCGCCGCCGCCGCCATCGTGGCGCGCGTGGGCGCATACACCTCGATGAGTCGCGCGTCCCTCGCGGCGAACGTGGCGCGGCTCGGTGCCGCGAGGAGGTGGCCGGTGGTATCTCCGCGGTACCCTGCCGGCCCCACCGCGACGACGCCTTCGGTGACCTCGACCTCGACGCGCTCGGGCGAGCGAGCGACCGAGAACACGGTGCCATGCACGGCGACGCGCGTGCCGCCGCTCTCGACGATGAAGGCCTCGACGATGGCGTCGGTGTCGTGCCGCGGTACGACTTCAGCGGTCACCTGGCCGAAGGCGAGCTCGAGCACGTAAGGCTCGCCGGTTCGCCTCACGACGACGCGCGAACCGGGCGCGAGCATGAAGGCCGCGACCCCCGGAAGCACGAAGCGCCTCGCGGCGCCGCCGGACTCGAGCGCGGAGCCGGGAGCGAGCGACGCGGCGAGATGGGAATGCGCACCGAGCGCATCGTCGATTACGGGAAGGGTCGCGACGTCGACGAGCTGGTCCGTGGCGGCGGCTCGGGTCGCGGCCGGGCCTCCCGCGCCGAGGACGAACAGCACGACCGACGCGGCCATGGCGACGAAGCCGAACAGCGCGCCCAACGACCCGGGCGGCGTGCTTCGCAGCGTGACGCGCTCGCTCTCGAGGCGCTCGAGGAGCCTCGTCTCGAGTCGGGCCCAGTCGAGCTCGGGCGGTGGCGCCGCGACCACCTCGGCGACCACGTGCCGTACCGCGCGCGCAGAAAACTCGCTCGATGGCCGGAGCTCGATGTTGTCGTGCGATTCGCGTTCCGTCATGGGTCGCTCCGTCTGTCGCGGCCTTGGCCGAGAGCCGTGCGTGCCGGCTCGTCCGCGTCCGCTGCTTGCTCCTGTCCTTCCGCTGCGAGCTCGAGCTCGGCGAGCAGCCCCGCGAGCGCCGGCTCGTCGTGCATCATCTGGGCGAGCTCACGCCGCGCGTAGAAGAGCCTCGTCCGCACCGTGAGCACCGGACAGTCGACCTCCGTCGCGATGTCCGCGGGAGCCATGCCCTCGAGCTCGTGCAACACGAACACCGCTCGCTTCTTGTCGCTGAGCTTGTCGAGGAGGCGATAAAACGCGCGGACCCGTCGCTGGCGCGAGAGATCCTGATCGGGGAGCAGCCCAGCGTCCGGCTCGTGGCCGCCCGCCTCTTCCTCGACGAGCACCGGGCGGCTGCGGGCGCGTCGCCGATGCATGAGGACGACGTTGACCGCGACGCGATGAGCCCAGGTCGTGAACTTCGCCTGGCCGCGGAAGTCCGGGAGGCTCTTGTGGATCTGGATGAACACCTCTTGAACGACGTCCTCGAGATCCCCCGTCGGTCCGAGCATCCGGAACACGACGGCGGTGATCAACGACCGGTGGGCACGGAAGAGCTTCGTAAACGCCGTCCGATCCCCGCGACGCGCGCTCTCGACCCACGCGTCGACGTCGTCGGTGCTCACTTCCCGACCGAGCCTAGTGCCTCGATGGATCGGAATCGAGGATCGAGAGGCGCCCGGCCGCGCGTCGGGATGCGGGCTCGACGGGCGCTCGACGGCTGCGCCCGATCCCTGGCCCCGAAAGCACGGCGCGCTCGAATGCGCGGGCGAGTCTTGGCCGCCTGAGCCCTCGATGAGACGAAGGGCGGCGGAAGAGGGGCGGGTGGCACGCGCATCGGCGGTCGCTTCGGCCAGCACCCAGGCTACGTTGCCGCGCAGCCGCAGCACGTTCAGAGCGTCGCTCCGTAGAGAGTCGCTCAGGCGCGCGAGCGCCGGTCCCCCATCGTAACGAGATCAGCTGCGACGAGCGAGACGACCGCGAGCACGGCGAAAAACACCATGCCCGTTAAGTGGGGCACGGCCCGCGCGCGGGCCAACTTGTCGAATGCCACGCCAGCGAAATAGGTGCGAGCTTGTGGCCTAGTGCCTCGATTCCGGCACACAGCGCCGCACGGCGGCTCACTCCTCGGACGCGGCGGCCTTCTTCTTCGGCGGCGGCTGATCGAAGAGGTCCCGCAACGTGATCGGCGACTTCTTCCGCTGCTCGAGGATGCGGTTGACGGCGCGCAGCACCCGCGACTTGGTCGGTCCGGACACGACCTGGCCCGCGAGCGCCTTGCCCATCGTCGGCATCGTGAGCGCGCGTCCGGTGTGGGGCTTGGCGAGCCCCACGGGCTTCGGCTGTTCTGCCTTGCGGGCGAGCCGGTACTTGAGCTTCACGTGACGGTCGGCCGGCGTGAGGCGCTCGATGAGGCGCGACGCCGCGCACAGCCGGCGCGAATCGATCTTGTTCTCGGTCAGCCAGTTTTCGAGCTTGCTCGCCATGACGTCGGTCTCTCGGGGAAAAATGGGAGGCGCTACTTAGCACAGGCGAAGAGAGTTTGGGAATACGCGCTTTTTCGGGCAACCGCGGCTTGACGGACCTCGCGCGAGCCTCGACGATGCCGGCCTCATGTCCGAAATGCTCTCCGCCGAGCTCGACGCGGCCTGTGGTTTCGCGCAGTCGTGCTCTACGCGCCTTCGCTTGGCGCGCTTCGCGAAAGCTCCGGCCGTGGGCGTGGTGCTGGGCTCCGGCCTCGGATCGTTCGGGGACACGCTCGCCGACGTCGTCAAGGTCCCGTACGCCGAGATCCCGCACATGCCGCGGCCGAGCGTCTCGGGCCACGCGGGCAACCTGTGCGTCGGAGCGGTCTCGGGTGCGACCGTCGTGGCATTGCAGGGGCGAAGCCACCTCTACGAGGGGCACCCCATGGACGCGACCGTGTTCGGCGTTCGCCTGCTAGCAAAGCTTGGGTGCGGCTCCGTGCTGCTCACCAACGCTGCGGGCGGGATCCGCGAGACCTTCCGCCCCGGAACGCTCATGCTCCTCTCGGACCACCTCAACTTGACGGCGCGCAATCCGTTGACCGGGCCCAACGATGAGCAGCTCGGCCCGCGCTTTCCAGACATGACCCGGGCGTACGACCCGGAGCTGGCAGCGACTGCGCGCGCTGCCGCGGAAGCCGTCGGCGTGGCGCTCGAAGAAGGCGTCTACGCGGCGCTGCCTGGCCCTTCGTATGAGACACCCGCCGAAATTCGCATGCTGCGGACGCTCGGCGCGGACGCGGTAGGGATGAGCACCGTCCCCGAGGTCATCGCGCTTCGCCACCTCGGCGTGAGGGTTGGCGCGATCTCCTGCATCACCAACATGGCGGCCGGCATGACGAGCGAGCTGCTCGACCACGCGGAGGTCGAGCGCACCGCGAGCGCCGTGCGCGACAAATTCGTCGAGCTGCTCGCGGACTGGATCGGGAGGATCGGCCCGAGCCAAGCGGTTTGACCCGCCATTTTCGGGCCGAGAGCTAGCTAGTTACTCGTCGGTGAGGGACTCGGGGCCCGTGCCGAGCTCGGAAAAAGCGGCCGTGAGGCGATCCCTTGCGGACGCGAGGGCGGCGCGGTCCTCGCCCCAACGCCGGAGCGCTTTTTCGAGCCGGATCTTGTGGCGGTCGACCTCGGCGGCGAGCGTCGAGCGCGTCTCCTCGACGTCCGCCGCCGCGCGGCCGAGCGCCGCGAGCTGGGTCTCGCGGTCCGCGAGCATGGCGACGGCCCCGGCGTGTTCGGCGCGGAGCGCGGCAAGCCGGGTCTCGAGCTCCGCCCGCTCATCCGCAGCGCGGCGGATCGTAGTCGCGAGCTCGGCGTGGTGCGCGTCGACCGCTTGCTCGAGCGCGAGGATGTGCTTCTGCTCGAGCTCGTCGATGGCAGCGTCGTGTGCTTCCGCGGTCTGCGCGCGTTCCGCGGCGAGGGCACCCTGGTCGGCAGCGTGCTGTTCTTCGGAGCGCGCTCGCGAGGCTTCGAGCTCGGCGCGCTGCGTGCGCTCTTCTCGCAGCGCCGTGTCGAGCTGCTGACGCTCGCTCGCGAGGGCCGCTTCGCGCGCGCGCGCCTCGTCGAGTGCTCGCTCGAAGTCGCTCAGGCGGGACTGGGTCGTGCGACGCTCGTCCTCGAGTGCGGCGCACTGCGCGGCGACGCCATCGACTTGCGCCGATGCACAATCCGCCCGCTCTTGCGCGGCAGCAAGCTCGCGTCGCTGCGTAGCCGCCGTCCTCTCCTGCTCACGCTTCAGCTCGGCCAATGCCTCAGCGTGCTCCGTCCGCACCAGGGTGAGCTCCCGCGCGCTCTCTGCGAAGGCAGCGTTGAGCCGCTCCTCCGTGGCGAGCCTCGCGGCCTCGACCGCCTCGGCCAGACGTTCTTCGGCGCGCTCCGCCTTCGCGACGAGCTCGAGCTCGGCCCGCGCGAATTGCTCGCGTTTCAGCGCGAGAGCCGACTCGTGGGCGAGCTCGAGGTTGCGAAGCTCTTCGCGGTGCGCCAAGGCAAGGTCGCTCGCCGCGGCCCGCTGCTGAAGGGACGCGTTCGCGAGCGTCGCCTCTTGTTCCCCGCGAGCCTCGCGCAGCTCCTGCGTCCGCTGGGCGAGCTGATCGGCGATCGTCTTTGCGGTCCCCTTGAAGTCGAGCGCGCGCTTCTCGGCGAGCGCCTTCTCGGCGAGGCTCGCGTCGATGCTGGCCGTCGCCTCCGCGAGGCCCCCTTCGAGGGCGGCGATGCGATCGCGCAGCTCGGCCACGACACGATGCGAGGTCAGCGCGATCTCGCGCGCGTCGATGAGCTCGCGATCCCGGCTCGTTGACTGCTCACGAATGGCGAGCAGCTCGCGATCACGCTGCTGAAGCGCCTCTCGCAGCTCGAGGACGTCGCGGCTCGATGACATCGCGCCGACGCTCGTCGTCACGTGCTCGAAGGTGCGCGCGCTTCGCCCGAGCTCGGAGATGGCCGCGGATTGACGTTGGGTCTCGCTTCCGCCTGCGAACGCGGGAGGCGGCGCCGGCGGGGGCAGCTCCGCATCGCGCGGTGCCACGTTCTTGAACCTGGGCGGCCCAGCGGCAGGCGGTGGAGCGGCAGGCGGTGGAGCGGCAGGCGGTCTACCGAGGACTTCGTCCGGGAGGTCCGCGAGCGACGTCGCCTCATCGTCGTCTTCACCGAGGGCGTATTGAAGGAACGCAGGCTCGTCGAAGCCGATGGGCTCGGTCGGCGCTGCTGCGGCCTCCATCGGCTCGGGCGCTTGCGGTGGGCGCGGGCGAAACAGGTCGGCATCGGACCGGCGCGTGCCCGGCTCAGGGTGGCTCGAGACTCCGCTGCCGAGCAGCGCGTTGATGTGCGCGAGCAGCTGCTCCGCAGGCACCGGCTTTTCTATGTAGTCGTTGGCGCGGGTCCGGAGGCGCTTGTGCTGCTCGATCGTCTCGGGGCTGGCTTCGGCGAAGAGCAGGATCACCGGGACCGCTTGCAGCGTCGGCTCCTTCTTCAGCTTGTTGCAGATGGAGAATCCGTTCATTCGCGGCAGCTCGGCCGACACGAGGACGACGTCCGGGGGAGCTGCGTTCGCGGCGATGAGGCCCCCGGGCCCTTCGGCGAAGACCCGTACCGCGAAGCCCGCGTGCTCGAGCACGGAGCGAACCTCGACCGCAAACGCGGTCTCATCGAACACGAGGACGTTACGCATGGTGCGCTACTTCGCTGAGTCCGAATTGCGCTGACAAATTCGCGCGCGCCCCGAACGGGGCGAGGCCGAGCGAATGCGTCGCCTTGCGCCTCATCTTGACTCAGCTTCGCTGTGGTTCTTGGGTGGCGATTCTCTGATTCGCCACACGAGCAACGGCGACACTCTACACAAAACGGCGGCTCAAGGCGTGGGCGATGGGGTGGGGCAGGCGGCCGAGGCACGGGCGATCGCGCCCCGGCTCCCGAGGCTCTCGAGCGCGAGGCGGAGCGCTGACCTCGCTTCGTTTGCGGGCCCTGACGCGGCGCACGCGTGGCGGGCATGCGCGAGCGCAAGCGCAGGCCCGAGCGCGGGGTCGAGCGCGGGCTCGAGCGGGTGGGTGGCGTGCCGCGCCACGAAGGAAGCGACGACGGCCGCGTCGTCCTCGGCCAGGGTCGGGTCGTTCATGAACGGCGCCAGGATCACGGAGCTCGCAGCGTTGAGTTTCTCGCCGCTCCGCTCGAGCGCAACGACGAGATCGACGAGCGGCCAGCCGCGATGGAGGGCGGCGTAGGGGCGCCATGGGCCGAGCGCCGCGAGCACCTTGAGCAACGCGCCGTGTCCTCGGCGGAGCTCTCGGATCCGCGCGCGCGCATGCTCTCGCACGACGGAAATGCCCGTCGGGCCCGCCGATGACGCCTTGTCGTCGGTCACGTCGCGCGCGGCGAAGAACAACGCGACGGCCGCGTCGTCGCCGGCGATGGCGGCGAGCTCGTCGATGAAAAAGAGCGCGGCCGGCAGCTCCAGCGTGTGCGCTTCACGGGCGGCAGCGGCGAGCGCGCGCTCGAGCGGCAACGGTGTCTTCGGGAGGCCGTGGCGCGCCAGAGTCGTCGCTCCGATGTCGCAAGCGAGGAGCTTGGCGTCGAGGGAGCGCCTCGCGGTCTCGGCGCCGTCGCGGCTGTCGATGAACCACACTTCCCCGTCCGAATCGCAGAGGGCAAAACCACCCGATACCGCGGCGCCCGCGAGCACTTCGCCCGTCCCGACCGTGACCCAGCTCACGCGCGCCCCCGTCACGGCCAGGCCCGCCGCCATGCGCCCGAGGGTGAGCATCCCGTCCCCGAGCTGCGGCGCGCCGGAGCTCGAGCGACCCGGGAGCGCGAAGAAGCGAGCGCGCGCGTCCTCCACGGGGCTCGGCCACCTCGGGTTCCCGGGCAAGAGCCGCGCTGGAGCGTGGACGCGACTGCCGCCGCCGGTTCGCGCCGCCACCGCCTTCGCATCGAGGCGCAGCGCGTCGTTGCCGCCGAAGAAGAGGTCCTCGCCGGCGACGAACGCGCGCGTGAGCGGCGAGCTCGAGACCACGCGGGCGGCCTCCGTTCCCAGGGCGAGATCGAACAGCATCGCGCCCCGCTCGCCGAGCGGCAAGAGTGCGTAGCCGTCCCTCACGACGGGCGCTCCGATGAAGCCCGAGTCCAGGATCTGTCTCACGACGGTGCCGTCGCGCGAGACGCCGAGGACGACGCTGCCATCGCCGTTCAGCGCACCGAGCGTGCACAGGGTCGTCCTTCCGTCGTCGCTCGCGCCGCGCAGGGAGCCCTCGGCTCGTAGCTCCCATACGACGACGCCGGTCGCGCCGTCGACGGCGAAGAGCCAGCCCGCGCCGAGCGCTACGACCACTTCGCCCGCGACGAACGGGCCGTGCGAAACCGGGCGCGCGAGTCGCCAGCTCGTGCCTTCGTCGAGGTTCATGCCGACGAGGAGATCGTCCCGCGTGCGGCCAGCGGCGAGGGGCGCGAGTCTTCGCTCCGGAGGTATGCGCCAATGCGCGACGAACTCCGCGAGCTCTCGCCCGCTCTCATCGTGCCATTCGTATTCGAACGGATGCTGCCGCGTCTGCCCGCCGCCGCATGCGGTGAGCGCGCCGAGGGCGAGCGTGGCCGCGAGCCGCTTCGCCACATGAAACGCCCCAGCGCTCATGGGTCACTCATGACCCGAGGTACGCGCGGACTCGCGGCGGGAGCTTGCGCGAGACGAGGGCGCGCTCGAGCTCCGGGGCAAGCATCGCCGGCTCGCCGCAGCCGGGCTCGTGTTCGCCGAGCAGGCGCGTGACGTTGCCCTCGCGGCATGCGATCGGCACGCCGGCGCGCAGGAGGAGGCGATTCGTTGCGACCGCGGGCACGCGTGGTCCCGGCGTGAGGATCCCAACCAGGTTCAGCGGATCCGCCGCGCTAACGGACACGACGTCGCTCGACGGAGGCTCGCGCCGCAGCTTTCGCAAGAGCGCCACCGCCTCGGGTAGCGCGAACTGTTCGCCGGCGAACCCGTCGATGAAGCGGCCCCCGCGCAGCTCGCCGCGCGCTTCGAGGCGCCGCAGGACCGGGAGGAGATCGCGCCACGGAGGCAGCTCCCCCTCGCGGTCGAGGAGGCGGCGAAATACGACGCCCCAGCGGGAAAGCAGGGTGCGCGCGACGAGCTCGAGCGACGCCTCGCTCGGCGGCGCATGGTGCCGGTCGAGCGCCGCCCAACGCCCGGCCGATGCCATCGTGAAGGGCTCCCGCCCGTGGCGTCGTGCGCGCGGCGGCGGGCCATGCTGCGTGCTCGAGCCGCGGGTGCGCGACGGGGCGATGAGCGCGCGCAGACCCGCGAATCCGTCCGACGCGGCGAGCCCAGCGCTCGCGAGCTCGCCGAGATGCCCCTCGAGCTCGGCGCGGAGCAAGCGCGTCTCCACGAGTAGATCGTCGAAGAACGACGCGCCCCGGCGCTCGAGCGTCGCGAGCACGCGGGCCGCTCCTTCGGTCACGGACGCGCGCGCGTCGACGGCCGAGAGCGAGAGCCAAAGCGAGGCCTCGGTGCGCTGCATCAGCGCGATGGGGGTTGTGCGCACGGGGCCGCGGCCACTGCCGATTGTGCAGCCTAGGCGCGCCCACACGACGCGGCCGGCCATGCAGAGCTCGTCGAGCAGGTGGGGTTCGAACGCCTCGATGCGCGCCGGGAGCACGTCGCTCTCCCACGCTCCCGCCGGCGCTTCGAAGCCGCCGAGCTGCCTCACGACATGCTCGAGTCCGGCGCGCCCCTCGAGGCGAGCGCCGCTGCCGACGTGCTGCCAGGTCACGAGGAAGCGTAAATATTCGGCGACGGTGCTCGGCTCGATCTCGCGTCGAAGGCGATCGATCGTGTAGCGGTGGATGCGTGCGAGCAGGCGCTTCTCACACCACTCGTCGCCGCCCCGCTCTTCGAAGCGGCCCCGCAACACGACGCCCTCTGTCTCGAGCGCGACGAGCGCCGCCGTGGCCTCGACCTCGTCGACGGAGAGCGTGTGAGCGAGCTCGGCTGCGGTCGTCGGCCCAAGCGCATCGAGCCTGCCGCGCACGAGCGCCACGAGCGCCGCCTCGCGCGATTCGGGAGGCACGCAACGCGGCGGACTGGCGAGCGTCGGAGAGAGCACGACCGTCGGATGAAGGGCCTTGAGCTCGAGCACGCGCTCGGCGGCGACCCACACCCGCGCACCGCCCGGCAGCGTGGCGACGGCCGCGCGACGGTCGCGCACGAGCTCTTCGAAGTGAGACGAAGGCCCGCTGCCGACGCCCTCGTGCTCGGCAAAGACGCCGTAGAGGACGAGCGCGTCGTGGAGCTCGTCGGCATCGCGCGGGCACGGCCACGCCTCGCTGCGGACCTTCGCTATCGCATCCGGGGAGAGCGCTCCGAGGTCGACCGCTGCGCTCGGATCGAGCCAGCGCCGCGCGAGCACGGCCTGGGCGCGCCGCTCCTCGAGGGGCGCGTCGTCGAGGAACGCGTAGGGACGCGCGGTGAGGATTTCGGCGGTGAGCGGCGACGGCTCGGTAACGTCGCGCACGAAGAGGTCGAGCTCGCGCCGCGCGATCCGCGACACCGTCGCGACGAGGCCGGCGCCGTCCATCGCCTCCGTGAGGCAGTCGTCGACGGTCTGCGTCACGAGCGGATGGTCCGGGATTTCGCGCCTTCCGACGATGTTCTCGAGGCACGCGGCCTGGTCGGGGAACGCGAGCGCCAGCAGGTCGTCGGCGTCCATGCGCAAGAGGCGTGGCAAGACCCGCTTCCCGCCGCGAAACCGCAGCACGGCGAGGGCGCGCGTCGCGTTCCAGCGCCAGCGCGTCGTGAACATCGGAGCGTCGATGAGCGCCTGTGTCAGCACATCGAGCACGCTCTCGGGCTTCAGGTAGTCCCACACCTCTTCGAGCGCGAAGCTGTGCGTCGGGCCGAGGCTCAAGAGGACGGCGTCCTCGGTTGCGGCCGCTTGCAGCTCGAAATCGAACTTTCTGCAGAAGCACTTTCGCAGGGCGAGCCCGAGAGCGCGCGTCTTGCGCGACCCGATCGGCGCGTGCAGGACGATGTGCATCCCACCGCGCTCGTCGAAGAAGCGCTCGAGCACGAAGCACTCCGTCGTGGGCATCACCCCGAGCGCGCGCGCCGCGAGCGCGAGGTAGTCGACGAGCTGCCGCGCCGCGTCGACCCCGAGGGCGGCCTCGCGCACGAGCCACTCGCGCGCCGCATCGGGCCGGTCCGCGCGCGCCGCGATCTCGCGCCGCACGAGCGAGACGCAGGCCGAGAGCTCGTCCGTTCGCGAGGGCGCTTCACCGAGCCAGAACGGCACCGTGGGGGGCTCGCCCGCGGCGCTCGCGACCCGCACCTTGCCCGGCTCGACGCGCAGGATCCGGTAAGCGACGTTGCCTAGCTGGAAGACGTCGCCCGCCATGCTCTCGATGGCAAAATCCTCGTTGAGCGTCCCGACCCGCAGCCCCGCCGGCTCGAGGAGCACCTCGTAGTCCGCGAGATCGGGGATCGCGCCGCCGGAGGTGATCGCCGCGAGGCGCGCGCCGCGACGGCCCCGCAGCTTGCCGTTCACCGCGTCGTGGTGGAGATGCGCGCCGCGGCGGCCGCGGCTCGTCGCGAACCCGTCGGTCAACATCCTCGTCGTCGCGTCGTGCTCCTCGCGCGTGAGGCGGCGATACGGCCAGGCGCGGCGCACGAGCGCGAATAGCGCGTCCTCGTCCCAGGTCTCGCACGCCGCCATCGCGACGAGCTGCTGCGCCAGGATGTCGAGGGGTTGATCGGGGATCTCGAGCCGATCGAGCTCGCCGCGCTTGACCGCGAGCATGAGCGCCGCGCACTCGACGAGCTCATCGCGGCTCAGCGGAAAGAGCCGTCCTTTCGGGACCGCGAAGAGCCGATGGCCCGAGCGCCCGACGCGCTGCAGGAGCGCGGAGATCGTGCGTGTCGGGGCGATCTGGCACACGAGCTCGACCTCGCCGATGTCGATCCCGAGCTCGAGCGACGCCGTCGCCACCATGACCCTGAGCTCGCCCTGCTTGAGCCGCGCCTCGGCGGCTTGGCGCTGCTTCTTCGACATGCTGCCGTGGTGCGCCGCGACCGCTCCTTCGCCGAGGCGCTCGCCGAGCTGGCGCGCGAGGCGCTCGGCGAGCCGGCGCGTGTTGACGAAGACGATGGTCGTGCGGTGGGCGAGGGCGAGCTCCGCCAGGCGCGCGTGGAGCTCCTCCCACACCTCGTGGCTCATCACGGCCTCGAGCGGCGAACGCGGCAGCTCGATCGCGAGGTCGAGATCGCGTCGGTGCCCGGCGTCGATGATCGTGCAGGCGGGCGAACCGGCGTCGCTCGTGTGGCCCGCGCCGACCAGGAACCGCGCGATTTCGGCGATGGGGCGCTGCGTCGCCGAGAGCCCGACGCGGCAGAGTTCGCCGCCGTCCGCGCGCACGAGGTGCTCGAGTCGCTCGAGCGATAGCGCGAGGTGCGAGCCGCGTTTGTCCCCGGCGAGCGCGTGGATCTCGTCGACGATCACGTGCTCGACGGTCGCGAGGATCGACCGCGCCTCGCTCGTCAGCAGCAGGTAGAGCGACTCAGGGGTGGTCACGAGC
>SYFR01000493.1 GCA_005800325.1 Myxococcales bacterium
AGCACCACCCCGCTATGATCGCCGCGGCCGACTGGGTGATCGAGCTCGGACCCGAGGGGGGAAAGACCGGCGGTCGCGTCATCGCCGAGGGCACCCCGGCGGAGCTCGCCGCGCTCGAGACGCCCACCGGCCGCGTCCTCGCGGCGCTGCTGGCGCGCGATCGCGGGCGCGACAAGAGCAGGCGAGCGGCCAAGGCTGCGCGCTGACCCGCCGGTCAGTTTTACGCTGCCTCGCCGCTCGCTGCGGTATCGCGTCCGCGAGGCCGTTTGGCGGATGCGACTACGAGTCCCTCTCCTGCGCCCGTGCGCCAGGTTCAGGGCGCGATCGGGAGCACGTCTTTCAGGCTCACCGTCGACTTGTTGCCGTCGCGGTCGACGACCTCGGCGCTGTCCTTGGTGACGCTCACGACCTTGCGGTACTCCCACTCGAAGCCGGCGGAGCGCGGCGGGACGATGACGAACTGCCCGGCCTCGGCCTTCTGCGCGGCCTTCGGCAGCGGCGCGACCTCGTTCTCCGCCTTGTCCGCCGGATCCTTCCAGGCGGTGCTGTCCCACTTGATGGTGACCTTCGCGCCGTCGACCTTCTCGACCGTGCCCCCGTACCAGCTCGCGCCGGCGAACGCGACGACGACCGCGTCCTTCGCCTTCGGCTTCCAGCCCGTCGGCTTCACGGGCTTGCCGGCGGCCTGGGCCTCCTTGGCGAAGGCGCGGTGCTTCGCGGCCTTGGCGAGCGAATCTTTGATGTCGGCGCTGGTCGCGGCGTCGGGCTTGACCGCCGATTTGCCTTCCACGTTGTTGACCGTGCCGTACCAGTCCTCGCAGCCGTAGACGCCGCCCGCCGCGGTCTTGACCTCGCAGCCGACCCACGAGCCCGTGGCGTTCTTCGCGATCAGCAGCTCTCCGACCTTCGCGGGCGCCTTGAGCCCATCACCCAAGAGGAACGCCTTCGCCTTGTCCACGGCGTACGTGGCGCGCTTGTTCGTGGTCTTGTCCGGCTCGCCGTACTCGTAGGTGACCTTGTCGCCTTCGATGGACGCCACCGTGCCCTCGGTGAAGCTGTTCGGCGCGCTCGTCGCGACGACCACCTTGCCGACGGCGAGGGCGTTCGCATCGGCCTTGGCCGTCGCGCTCGGCGCTGCCGAGGCCGCTGCCGTCTCCTTCTTGTCGCCGGCGTCGCACGCGGACGTCGCCAGCGCGACCGCGAGCAAGCAAATTCCCATATCCCCGTTCGTGATGCTTCTCATGGCGGCGGACCCTAGTCCCGTCCCCGGCGATTGGGAAGGGCCAGTCGCGAGCGGGATCGCGAGCCCCTCGCGAGCCCCGTTGCGCTCCCGATCCGGATGCGCCAAAGGGGCCGCGGCGGAGAGCGCAGTGAGCGACGCACACGAGCAGAGGGCGCGAGGGCGCATTCGCAACGCGAGTCGCGTGCGCGTGCTCTCGATCCTCTTCGCCGTCGTGGCGCTTCCGCTCGTCGCGGGCGTCGTCGATCTCATGGGGCACCGCGGTCGCGTGCACCGTGGCGTACGAGTCGCGAGCACTGACGTTGGAGATGCCGACGCTCCGGCGCTGCGTGCCGCGCTCACCGCCCTCGGCGAGCGGCTTCGAAGCCAGCCGATCGCGGTGGTCGTGGGCGAGTCGCGCCACGCGCTCGAGCCCGAGGCGCTCGGCATCGCGCTCGACCTCGGCAGCACCGAGGCGCGCGCCTTCGCCGTGGGCCGCGAGGGCGGGGCCTTCGCGAGCGTCGTGTCGTGGGGGCGGCGGCTCGCGGCACCCACGCGGGTGGAGCTCGCGCTCGCCATCGACGAGGAGAAATTTCGCCGGGAGCTCGACCGCCTCGAGGCCGCGGCGATCGCCGAGCCGCCGTTCGAGGGGGCGATCGTCGCGCGCGACGGCGTGCTCATCGCGGAGAACCCACGCCCGGGGACAGTGCTCTCGCGCGGCCGCCTGCGCGAGGCGCTCCTCGCTGCGTTTTGCGACGAGCGGCGCGGCGTCGTCGTCCTTCCGACGGAAACGCGGGAGCCGGCGCGGTCGGCGGCCGTGGTCGGAGCGGCCCTCGCTCGAGCGCAGGAGCTGACGCGCGCGCCCGTCCTCTTCGAGCTGCCCGCCGCGGCGCTCGAACACAAGGCGCTCTACGACGAAGCGCACGCGAAGTCGGCGACAGGCTCTGCACCTCCGCGAGCGAAGCCTGGGCTGCGCGCGAAGCGGGAGCGCACGAAGAAACCTGTACCGCCCCGAGCCAGAGGCCGGCGCGGTCGAGCGAGCGCCGCAGCCCTCGCGAGCGTCGAAGCCGAAGCGACGCCGCGCGCCGTGGTCACGCTCCCGGCACGCGCGCTCGTCGCGGCGCTGCGCAGCCGCCTCGTCGACGCGCCCGCGCTCGGCCTCGCCGTCGACTTCGATCCTTTGCTACTCGAGCCGGCGCTCGCCGAGGCGCGGAGGCTGGTCGAGTCTCCGCCGCTCGATGCCCGCTTCGCCGTCGACGCGCGCGATCGCATCACCGTCCTCCCCGGCAGCCGCGCCGTCGTGCTCGACCTCGAGAAGGTCACGGCGGCGGCGCTCCTCGCGGCTGCCACTCCCGCAGGGCGGGCCGAGCTCCCGGTCGAGCCGGGACCCGAGCCCAAGGTCGCCGCCGCGCAGCTCGAAGCGCTCGGCGTCAAGCAGCTCGTCGCGCGCTTCACCACGCGCCACCCGTGCTGCACGCCGCGGGTCGAGAACATTCACCGCATCGCGGACATGCTCGACGGCGTCGTGGTGCTCCCGGGCGAGACCTTCAGCGTGAACCAGCACGTCGGCCCGCGCACCGTCGAGCGTGGCTTCCTCGCGGCGCCGACGATCGTGCTCGGCGAGATGGAGGACACGATCGGCGGCGGCATCAGCCAGTTCGCGACGACGCTCTTCAACGCCGTATTTTACGGGGGATTCGACATCGTCGAGCGCACGCCCCACTCGTTTTACTTCGACCGCTATCCGATGGGTCACGAGGCGACGCTCTCGTATCCCAAGCCGGATCTCGTGTTTCGAAACGACAGCGCGGCGGGGCTGCTCATCAAATGCAGCTACGACAAGACCAGCATCACGGTGAAGCTCTACGGCGACAACGGTGGGCGTCGCGTGCGCCGCAAGCTGTCTTCGGTGTTCGACGTCGAGAAGCCGCCGCTCGAGCTCATCGCCGACGTGACGCTCGAGCCCGACGAAGAGAAGGTCGAAGAGCGCGGGCAGGTCGGCTTCTCGCTCAACGTCGCGCGGCGCATCGAGCTCGCCGACGGAACCGAGCGGGAAGAGGAGCGCAAGGTCGTGTACCAGCCGCGCCCGCGTCGTGTGCGGGTCCACCCGTGCAAGATCCCCGAGGGCGACAAGGGCTACACCGGCGAGGCGTGCCCCGAGCCGGAAGAGCCGTCCGAGCCCGAAGGCGGCTCCGACGGCGAGGGCGGTGTTCCCGACGCCGCCGCGCCGCCCGCACCGCCGCCAACTGGGCCGCCAACTGGGCCGCCAACTGGGCCGCCAACTGGGCCGCCAACTGGGCCGCCAACTGGGCCGCCAACTGGGCCGCCAACT
>SYFR01000494.1 GCA_005800325.1 Myxococcales bacterium
CCCCGCGCGAGCGAAGCGGCCCGCGCGAGGGTACTTCGCTACTTCGAGTAGAGCTGCGCGATGCCGATCCCGGCGCCGGCCGTCGCCTTGATGACGACCTTCGCGGGGCCAGCGCTCGGGAGCGGGTTCTTCACGCACTTGGCGGGACCCCCCACGATCGCTTGCGGGCCCGTCGTCGTGTCCTGATCGAGCGGGTAGGGCGGCAGCGGCGGCTGGTGCACCACGATCTGCACGTCCATCTCGCTGATGTTCGGCAGGCCGAGCGCGAGGACGCCGTAGCAGCGTCCCGGCTGAAGCTGGATCTGCTGCTCGAAGGTCTGGCCCTGCTGGAAGCTCGCGAGCATTGGCGCGCCATCCGCGCGCATGCCCTTCATGTCCTTCTGCGCGAGGCCATCGAGCGCGACCTGCGCGAGCGGCGCCACGATCGGCGCGACGGGCTGCGCCTGGCCGGCGTCCACCGTCGCGGGCTGCGTCGGCTGCGTCGGCTGCGTCGGTTGACCGTACCCGGGCTGGCCCGGCTGCGTCGGTTGGCCCGGCTGCGTCGGTTGGCCCGGCTGCGTCGGTTGGCCCGGCTGGCCGTACCCCGGCTGTCCCGGATACTGCCCATATTGCGCGCCGACGCCCTGGTTCGGATTGAACTGCGACGGATCGTTGGGATCCGGCGTGTCGCTGCAGGCGATGAGCAACGCGCACGAGAGCGCGGGGAGCACGAAGTGGGAAAGTCGCATGGGATCTCCTCGGTGCAATCGGCCGCACCAAGCCTGTTGGTCCGCGGTAGGGCTCAGTGCGGGAGAACCCCCCGCGCGCCGTCGTCTTACACCACCCACGACGCGCGCGACAAACGTTCCTGCGCGCCTTCTCACGCGCGGCACCGCGGGCCGAGGAGCGCGAGCTCGGCCGCGCTCGGCGGTACGCGCTCGGCGGCGCTCGGCGGTACGCAAAGGTCGTGCTCCTCTACTGGCCGCATCCGCTATGGTGCGAGCGTGCCCAGCTCGCGCGTCTATCTCACGCCTGGGATGTTCGGGTTCGCGCGGCTCGCGGCGTACGACTATTTCGTGCACGTCGCGCGCGCGATCGAGCGCCGATATCGCGACCGCGGCGCGTCGGTCGAGGTGCGCGTGAGCGAGGTGCACCCGACCTCGTCCGTGCGGCGCCGGTCGGCGAAGCTCGTGCAGCTGGTGGCGGCGACCGCCGGAAGCGATGGGCCGATTCACATCCTCGGCCACTCGACGGGAGGGCTCGACGCGCGGCTCGTGGCGTCGCCGTCCGTGCATCTCGACTCGGCCGCGAACCTCCAGCTCAAGTGGCTCGCTCGGCTGCGCTCGATCACGACGATGAACACGCCGCATTACGGCACGCCGCTCGCGACGTTTTTTGCGACCGCGAAGGGCCAGCGGCTGCTCTACATGCTGAGCGCGCTCACCGTGACCGCGCTGAAGCTCGGAGCGCCACCGATGAGCGTCGCGTCGGCGTTGGTCGCCGCGCTCGGTCGCACCGGCGACGGCTTGGGCTTCGAGATCGCGGTCGTCGATCGGATCACGGACTCGGTCGTACGCGCGCTCGACGAGGCCTCGAGCCGCGCGCTTCGCGACTGGCTGCGGCAGGTGCGCGACGATCAGGGCGGCGTCGTCCAGCTCATGCCCGAGGCGATGGATCTCTTCCAGGCGGCGGTCGAGGATCGGCCGGGCGTGCACTACCAGTGCGTGGCGAGCTACGTCCTGCCGAGCGGCGTCAAGGACTGGCTCTCGAGCCTGCGATCGCCTTGGTCCGCAGTCTCGACGGCGATCTTCAATGCGCTCTATGCCGTGGCCGCGCGCCACGACGCACGCTACCCGTGCGCGCCCTCGGATGGCGGCGGGCCGATCCTGCGCGAGGCGCTCGGCACCGTCCCCGACGCGAGCGTGAGCGACGGCATCGTCCCGCTCACGTCACAGCTCTGGGGCGAGCCCGCGTGGATCGGGCTCGGCGATCACCTCGACGTCGTCGGCCACTTTCCGGGGCCGGGCGGACACACCGACTGGCTTTGCAGCGGCGCGCACTTCGACTCGCTCCGCTTCGAGGCGATGATGGACCGCGTCGTCGGGGGCATGCTCGCGGCCGAGGCGGGGTAGCCGCAGTAGCCGCGGCGCGGCGGGAGGCACGGGCGCATGCGAGGTGAGCGTTGCGTGTTAGCCTCGCCGGCGATGAGCGAGCCGACGGGTGGGGAAGAGGTTGCCCTCGCGGTGACGCGGGCGCTCGAGCGAAGCGGCGTCACCGGCACCGTGGTCGTGGTCGAGGGCATGGCGGAGCTGCACGGCGCGGGGCCAGTCGTCGCCATCGATCTCGGCGACTGGGCGAAGCAGTGGCAGCTCTTGCCGCCGGACATGCGCGACCGTCGCGCCGACCACGCCGCTGAGCGCCTCATCGCGGCGCGCGCGGAGAGCGCACGCCTCGGCGGCGGCGAGGAGCCTCGGGCGGCAAGCGGCACGGAGCTGCCCGTCACAAACATCCTGATCGCGATTGGCGCAGTCGCCGCCCTCGCGCTCGTGGGGACGTGGCTCGTACGCAGCAATTTCTTCGGCCGCGCGACGCCGCCCGACGCCGACACCGCCGCGACCGCGTTGGCCTCCGCGCCACCACCGCTCATCGATCCTGCATCGCGCGCGAGGGTCGTGTGCGACGCGGCCCGCAAGCGGCTCTACGCCGGCTCGGCCGATCTCGGTGTCGACATCGATGGCTGGCTCGTCGAGCTGTGGCTCGCCCGGGCCGACGGTGGCGATCTCGCCGCGAACCCGGCGCTCGCGGTGGTCCGGGACGCCCGCGACGTGGGCGCGAAGATGGACCTCAAGGTGAGCGGGACGAGCGAAGTCCTGCCGGTGGCTGAGCCGCCAGGGGTCGTCGTGCGCCTCGGGGGCGGCTTCGTGCCCGCGTTCTTCACGGCCGAGGGGAGGGGGCGCTTCGTCGCGCTCGCCGAGCAGCTGGCCGACGCGGTCGACGCGGACCACGCTGCGCTCTTCGCGCGCTGCGCTCACCTACGCACTCGCGACGTCGGTTCGCTCTATCTGGGACGGTCGCCGGCCGGGGCCGCCGCGACGGTACTTTATGCGCAGGGCGCGTTCACCGACCCACCGCTCATCGCCGTCGAGAAGCTTGGCAAGGCGCCGCTCACGGACCTCGCTCGAGCTGCGAGCGCGCTCGACCGAGCTGGCCTCGAGGACGCGATGCGCGCGAGCGGTGGTCGCGTCGTCGTGCGCGAGCCGGCGCCGAAGGGAGCGGTGAGCGTCGCGTTTGGGCTCGGCGGCCCGACGCGCGCGCAGCACGCCGCCAAGAGCCTCGCCGGCCGCTTCGTCAAGTGAGCTGCGCCGACCGCGAGCCGCGCGGAACGGGCCCGGCCCCGCCCAACTGGCGTCCACAAGGTGTCCGTGCGGCGAGCGCGCTCGCAGGTCGTCAGTCGATGTGCACGAGCGAATGAACGAGCAACGCACCGTCGCCGTTCCCGAGCCGAGCGCGACCGCCGAGGAAGTCGAGCTCGCACACGAAGGCGTAGCCCATGAGCTCGGCCCCTTGCCGCTTCACGAGCTCGGCCGTCGCCAGCGCCGTACCGCCTGTGGCGAGCACGTCGTCGATGATCAAGACGCGCGCGCCCTCCGTCAGTGAGCCCTTGTGCATTTGTAGCTCGTTCGTGCCGTACTCGAGCGCGTAGGCGACGGCGTCGACGACGGCTGGGAGCTTGCCGGGCTAGCGCACCGGGACGAACCCCGCGTTGAGTCGCGCCGCCAGCGCGCCACCGAAGATGAAGCCGCGCGCCTCCATCGCGACGCAGTGCGTGACGCCCGCACCGATGAACGGTTGCGCCAGCAGATCGAGCGTCATGTGCAGCGCCTGCGCGTCGGCGAGCAGCGGGGTGATGTCCTTGAACTGGATCCCGGGCTTCGGAAAATCCGGGACGGTGCGAAGCTTCGAGGCGAGGTGCGCGAGCGCGTGTGGAGACGCGAGCGCCGTCGGATCGAGCTTGGATGCGGAGGCGAAGTGGTGATTCAAGGTGGGGCTCCCTGGCAAGTGTGGCGCATCAGAGCTTCGCCACGTGCGGCACGCTCAGAACCGACCCTCGAAGGCGACGCCATGCGCCGCGCCGCCGATCAACGGCGCGACGGTGACGGCGAGCGTGTCGCGCACCCAGAGGGGGCGCTTGGTGACGAGGCCGCTGATGAAGAGTCCGCCGGCGACGCACTGCCCAATACCGTCGAGCACGAGCGCCGTGCCGCCGGTGACGTTCGGATCCGCGGTGCCGAGCGTGACGAAGGGACCTACGAGCGGGAGCATCAGCGGGAGAAATTCGCCGTCGTTGCCGGAGCCGTCCTCGAGCGCTGCGCCCGTGAGGACCGACACGAGCCAGAGGCCCCCGAGCGTCGAGCCGCCGGCGATCGCCATGGCCGTGTTCGTGCGCTTCACGAGGCGGTAGCCCGGAGGTGCCGGCTCCTCTTCGTAATAGGGCAGCGTGTACGGCCCCGTGCTCTTTGCAGCGCTCGACGCCGTCGACTCCGTCGCGACTGCGGGCCCGAGCGGACTCGGTGCTGCCGCCAGCAGGCCGCCCGGGGGCGACGATGGCGCATACGGGTACGGATACGGATACGCTTGCCCCGCGGGCAAGGCAGCGCCCGGAGGGAGCGGCGGCGGCGCGGGATACGGTGCGCCCAATGCTGGTGGCTGCGGCGCGGGTGCGCCCAAGGCTAGTGGCTGCGGCGCGGGTGGCTGCGGCGCGGCACTCGGTGTGCCACTCAGTGCGCCAAGCGCGGGCGGCGTCACGGGCGGCGTCGTCGCGGCAGGTTGTGCAGCCGCAGAGGTCGCCAAGAAAATCCCCGCGGCGAAGCTCGTGAAGAGCAGGCTCGTGCCCTGATTCGCCACGCTCGCGCGGCGGTGGAAGTTGGTGGATCGGGTCATTCGATTAGCGCTCCTCTCCGAGGCGTCCGTACTTGTGAATCGCGAACATCATGAGGACGAGGCCGGCGAGCGTCGTGAGCGCGCCACCGAGGGACGAGCCGGTGCCCACGTCCGCGAGCCCGAGGGCGGCGAGCGTCGCTCCGAGCGCGGCCAGCCGCTCGCGGCGCTGACCGAGCGCGTTGCCGTCGGCCGCAGCGGGCGCTTTGCGGCGGCGCTTCTTGCGAGGCGTGGTCGCACACGGTGCCGTTGGCGCGCTCATCTCCGCACGCCCACCTTGACGACATGAACGAGAAAGTCGGCGACGTCGCGCTCGAGCCGCTTCTCGGCCGCGACGATGGTGGCCGTGTTCCCTTCGCCGACGTCGTAGCGATAGGCGTCCTGGTAGAGGAGCAGCACGACGGCCTCGGCGTCCGGTCGAAGCAGGCGAAGCTGCGTGCTTTCTGCGTTGCGCTTCGGGAGCGCAGCGCCGGCGAGCTTCGCCTCGTGCTCGCTCAGGTACGCGACGCCGTACGGACCCGCGCCGATGAGCGCGTCCTCGTGGAGCTCGTAGCCCTGCTCGAGCTCGAAGGTGCGCCCCGGGCGCGGCGCCATTCCCGCTCCTTGGACCGCGCGCTCGATGATCGCCCGGGCGCGACGCTCCTCGAGCGGTTGCAAGATACGGCTCGCCGGTGAGTGCGCCGTTCCGCAGCCGAGCTCGAGCGGCACGGCCGACACGCCGAGCGCGACGAGGATCGCCGCGC
>SYFR01000050.1 GCA_005800325.1 Myxococcales bacterium
CCGGAGGCAGTGCCGCCGCCCGCGCCGCTGCCGCTCGTATCGCCGCCCGCGCCAGTGCCACTGCCAGCGCCACTCGGCTCGCCGGCGCCGCTGCCGCTCTCGCCAAACACCACGCTGTCTGCACCGCAGGCAGACACCAGGAGCGCACCAAAAACGACAAGGATCGCGCGACGCATGAGAGGACCTCCAACAGAGACGCTATCAGCCGCGAGCGTCGTGAGTCCCGACCAAGATGATAAAAATCGCGCGCCGCGGTCTCGGCGCAGAGAGTCGACGCGCGGGCCGCGAAGCCAGGGCCACGGCGAACGCTCGTCGTCGGCTCAACCGCCGAAGCAAACCCTCGCGAGGCCGCGTCGCGGCTCGGTGGGACGGCGCACTGTGCGTCGACGTGGGCCGAGGCTCAACCGCCGAAGCAAACCCTCGCGAAGTCGCCGTTGATGCCGGCGATCGTCTTCACGGTGGTGGCGCAATCGACCGGATCGACGAGCCCGATGATCGCGGCCGTCTGCTTGCACGCCTCGACGCAGCCAACGACGAAGCCCTTCTCGTCGTCGGCGTCGAGCCCTGGGCAGAGCCCGGCCGAGAACGAGCAGCACCACAAGGCGGAGCACGCATCCGCGCAGGTCTCCGGCTTCGGTCCGCATTGATTCGGCATGCCGCTCCCGGTCGAGCCCGCGGGCGCAACCGAGCCCGTGCTGCCCGAGGCGGCGTTCGCGCTGCCCGTGCTCGCGCTGCCCGAGCCGCCGACCGTCGCGCCACCGCTCGTTCCTGTCGCCCCGACTGCGACCGCCTCGCTCGTCGACGCCGAGTCTCCCCCGGCGCCGCCGCCGCCGAGCGGATCGTCGACGACTGCCGTGCCGCCGCAGGCCGCAACGATCGGGATCAGCACGCCTAGTCTCTTCATGAGCCGAGTCATGCGCGCCAGTCTACCGAAGCGACCCCGGCCATGGCGCACGAAAGCTGCAACGCCCTTCGGATGGCGCCGCCCGTCCCCGCCGTGGGGCCGCGCAAGCCGCCTGGCAAGAGTAGACAAGACGATGAGCTATTCCGCCTCGAGCGGTCAAAACGCGCCGCAACGGGCTGGCTCCGGCGCGCCGTACTCCCAGGCAGAGTTGAAGAGGCGCATTCCCTTGGAGAAGTTGAACTCGGCGAGAACCTTCGTGTTCGGGACGAAGGGCATGATGAGTGTGGCGGCGTCGCCCTCCATGAAGGCGAATACACCCGGGGCGCTGCCGCCGGTGAGGACGCGCACGCCGTCTGCCGAGCCGCGGGCATCGTTCGTCCCGAAGCAGCGCACGCGGAGCCACTCACGCACCTTCTTCGTCTCGCATTGGAGCAGCGTCGAGTTCGTCACCCCCACCTCGCGCAAGTGGGCTGCGTACTCCGCCTCCGTGGGGATGGTCGTGCGGCCCGGGATGAGCTTGCCGTAGGGCGCACCGCCCTCGGCCACCGGCGCTTCGGCCCCCGGGGGAGGCCCCTCGAGGACGACCGAGCCGTCGTCGAAGTGGCCCTTCACCTCGGGCTCCGCCGCGCCCTCAGGCCAGCGGGACTTGAAGACGTGCTCACCGCGCGTGAACTTGAAGATGGCCTTGATATCGACGCCGGGCTCGAAGCGCATCACCAGGCTCGCGACTTCGTCGTCCGAGAACTCGTGGAACGTGTGCTGCATCGTGTCGCCTTTGACGACATGCACGCGCTCCGCCGTGCCGCGCGCCTCATTCGTTCCGCGACAGCTGACGCGCAGCCACTCGCGGACGAGCTTCGTCTCGCAGTCGAGCTCGCGCGCCCCGAGCACGTTCGCTGACTCCGACTGCGCCTTATATTCCGCGACGGTCGGCACCTTCGAGCGGAGCCCCTTCGGGATGAGGGGCGTCGCGGCGGGTGCGGCCTGTGGATCGCCCTTGGCCGCGGCCGCCACGGTTGGCTTGCCCTTCTCGGCTGCAGCGGGTTTCTCCTGCGGCTTGCTCGCGGTCTCCTTGCTCGGCTTGTCGGCGGGTTCGCCTTTTTCGCACGCGGCGAGCGCCACGACGCAGAGGCCCATCCCGAGCAACCCCACGGCGAAGCCCAGCCGCGAGAGGCCCTCGGCAGAGGACCCGAGTCGGGTTCGATGGTGCACGCGACTCGAGCGGAGCGAAGGAATCATCATGTTTCGTGTCCCCTGCTTCGGCGATCGAGTCCGCGACGCGCGAACTGATGCCTGGCGCGGTAAGAGACGGAACCGGCGGCGGATCCGTCACGACCTCAAAAAAGGAAATACCTCGCTCCGCTCGGCAAGCAGCGCGCGTCGGTGGCTGGCACCCGAGCCCCGCGGTACGCTCTCGCTCGGCGGGCAGGCTTGACGTGGCTCGCCCTGTCCCCGGTCCGGCGCGGCTTGGCTTGGTGCCGCGATTGAGGCACGCTTTCGGGTGGGCATGGCCGCGGATCCGTTCTCCTGGGTAGGCCACACGCTCGACGGCCGCTACCGCGCGCTCGAGGTGACGGGCGAGGGCGGCTTCGGCGTCGTCTATCGCGGTCATCACCAGAAGCTCGACGTCCCGATCGCCATCAAGTGCCTCAAGCTGCCGGCCAAGCTCACCGGCGAGCACCGCGCCGGGTTCGAGCGCCGCTTCATCGAGGAGGGGCGCGTCCTGCACAAGCTCTCGCGCGCCTCGGCGGCGATCGTGCAGGCGCTCGACGTCGGCGCCGCGACCTCACCGAGCGGCCATTGGACTCCGTATCTCGTGCTCGAGTGGCTCGATGGCCACGGCCTCGACGTCGAGCTCCGTGCGCGCAAGAAGCGGGGCGAGCACCGCTGGTCGCTCGCCGAGGCGCTCGAGCTCCTGACCCCGGCGGCGCAGGCGCTCGGCATCGCTCATCGCGAGCGCATCGCCCACCGCGACGTCAAGCCGGCGAACCTATTTCTCGCGGAAATCGGCGGGCAAAGGACGCTCAAGGTCCTCGACTTCGGCATCGCCAAGGTCATTCACGAGAGCCTGAGCGAGACCGAGGCCATGCGCGTGACGGGCCAGGCACCGCCCGCCTTCACACCGCAGTACGGGGCACCCGAGCAGTTCAACCGCCGCAAGGGAGCGACCGGGCCGTGGACCGACGTGCACGCGCTCGCGCTCGTCCTCGTCGAGCTGCTCGCCGGCCGGCCCGCGCTCGATGGCGACGACATCGTGCAGCTCATGAGCGCGGCGCTCGACGCCGACCACCGCCCCACGCCGCGCGCCATGGGCGTCGAGGTGAGCCTTGCCGTCGAGCGCACCCTCGCGCGAGCCCTCGCCATCGCTCCCGCGGAACGACAGCCCAACGCCGAACAGTTCTGGCGCGAGCTCCTCGAGGCCGCTGGCGACCTCGCGCACCCCGACCTCGCGAGCGAACGCGCCGCGCTCGGGTCGCGCCCATCGCGCAAGGGTGCGCCCTCCCGCGCTGCGAGCGGAGCCGGCGCACCGCAGGGGGAAGACCGCGGAGACGTCGGCACCGCCGAGTTCCTCGCCGACCTCGCGCAGGCGGACGACCTCGCCTCCGAGCGCAGCGGCACGGCGAGGAGAGCGGAGCTCGGCACCGGCGGCAATCCAGCGCTCGACACGCGCGCATGGCTCGAACAAGAAGAGGCGAGGCGACGCGCGCCGGTGGCGCCGGGCCGCGATCCCGACGGCGAGTTGCCAGCGAGAGGGGCAGCGGCCGGCGGCGAACTGGCCGCGAGCGCGGAACTGGCCAAGCGCGACGCATTGGCCAAGAGCGACGCATTGGCCACGAGCGACGCATTGGCCACGAGCGACGCATTGGCCACGAGCGCCCAGCTGGCCACGAGCGCACAGCTGGCCACGAGCGCACAGCTGGCCACGAGCGCCCAGCTGGCCACGAGCGACGCATTGGCCACGAGCGCACACCTGGCCACGAGCGACCCGCTGAGAGCAGGCGCGGTGTCGGCCGTTGGCGCCGTGTCGGCCGTTGGCGCCGTATCCGCGGTGGGCGCAGACTCGGCCAAGAGCGCCACATTGGCCACGAGCGCCGAATCGGCAATTGCCATCACGAACCCCGCCGAAGACTTCACCGCGGAGGACGGCGCGCGCGCGGCGGCAGAGCCCCGGACCCGCGCGAAGTGGCCCCTCGCGCTCGGAGGCGCGGCCATCCTTGCCATGGGGCTCGGCCTCGGCAATGGCCTGCGCCGCGAGCCGCCGCCCTCTGCCGCGACTGGAGAGCCGGCCGCTCGCCCCGCGGAGCAACCTGCGCTGGCTCCCGCCGCCGGCGGCCCCTCGAGCGCGACGACGAGCGTCGACGC
>SYFR01000495.1 GCA_005800325.1 Myxococcales bacterium
CGACGCTCGCGCTCGCGTCCCCGCCACCGGCCCCGGCGCTGGTGCTGACGCTGGCGCTGCTCGTCGGGGGTGCGACGTCGCACTCGCTGCTGCAGCTCTGCGCGAGGCATGCAGTGACCGCCTGCGTCGCCGCATCGTCCGCGCACTCGCCCGGCGGAAAGGCCGACGAGAGGCACTTGCCGCAGAGCGCGCTCTCGCTGCAGGCCTTGGCCTCGGCGCAGCAGCTGGCCTCGAGGCAAGTCTGGCAGCCGGCCTTCTTCGACGTGAGCCCGCACGCCGGCGGATTGCACACCGGCGCGTCGCCGCACTCGGCCACGCAAGCCGTGTCGCATACGCACGCGTAGATGAGGTTGTACTTGTCTGCGCCCGCGGGGTTTCCGGCAGCGCACGCGGTGACGCACGCGTTCGTCGAGCAGCCCACGATGCAGTCGTAGTAGGCCGAGCAGCCGGCGTCGTCGAAGCACGCCGTGACAGCGTTGACGCATTTCCCCGACCCCGCGTGCGCTTCGGTGCACTCGTCGCACGTCTCCTTGCCGTAGGGCGTGCCGTCGATGAACGGCTTGACGAACGAGTCGAGGACGGCGGACGCGCGCACGCTCAGGCCTTGGGTCGTGCAGTTGTTCGACACGCCGGAGTGCACGCCGGCGACGTACTCCGTGCCGCCGCTGACAAAGACTGCGGGGCCTCCGCTGTCGCCGAAGCACATTCCGCCCGTCTTTTGATCGAAGTAGAGGCGCAGCAGGCTGGTCGTGGAGGCGGGGAGCGCCTTGTGGTGGCGCAGGCTCGTGTCGCCGCCGTTCTGCACGTCCTGAATTTTTCCGAACCCAACGAGATCGAGGGAGCTGCCTTTCTTCAGGGCGTCGAGGTTCTGCGGCAAGACGGGCAGGACCGGCGTCTGTGCGGTCGCGCCCGAGAATTTGAGCATCGCGAAATCGTAGAGCGTCGCGCCCGGGTAGCCGGGGTGCGCCGTGCTCGCCGTGACGGTGTAGGTGACGGCGGGGTTGTTGTGATCGTTGCCTTGGTAGAGCTTGCCGAGGCTTGGCCCGAGGCAGTGCCCGGCGGTCAGCGCGTAGCCGGTGCTGCCGCTGACCGCGACGATGGTCGCGCTGCACTTTCCGTTTGCGTGGATGTACGCGACGACGGCTTGGTGCGTCGTGTCGGGCGTGCCGTTGACGATCGCCGCGCTCTCGGCGCCGACGTGCTCTTCCTCGGGGGGCGCGTCGTACGTGCAGGCGGCGAACACCGAGGTCGCGACGACGGCGAGCGCCACATTGCGAAGCGAATAGGCGGGCCCAGCGTGACTCATGGCGGCGATGCTACCCGCTTCCTTCGCGCAATGTCGCTGGCGAAACGTGGTTCTGCTCGCGACGCGACCCCGATAGGATGCGCGTGCCTCATGAAGAATTCTTGGCTCAGCCTGCTTCCGATCTTCGCCATCGCCGCGTGTCCCGCGACGTCGAGCGAACGCTTGTGCGATCCGGGCACGGAGATTTTCTGCAAGTGCCGCGGGACGGACGCTCCCGGCGTCAAGGTGTGCAGCGACGACGGCGAGAGCTTCGGCGCTTGCATCGAGCCGTTCGTCGGGGAGTGCCTCGAGGTCGAGGAGACAAGCTCGTCGAGCGAGGGGCTCGGAGGCGGTGACGCCGCGGGGGCGGGCGGCTTCGGCGGCAGCGCCGCGGGCGAGTGCGCGCACGATCTCTGCGAGGTCGGCGAGGCGCTTACGGTCGGCTGTCATTCGTGCGTGGACGCGCTCTGCCAGAACGGCGAGGACCCATTCTGCTGCGATCTCGTGCAAGGCGCGAGCGGCGCCTGGGACGAGACGTGCGTCGCCGAGGCCGTCGAGAAGTGCGGCCTGTCGTGCGGCGGGCAGGGCGGCGCCGGCGGCGCGCCGACGTCCGGGAGCGCAGCGTCATCGAGCGCGATGTCGTCGAGTAGCGCGATGTCGTCGAGCTCCTCGAGCACGACCGCGAGCAGCTCGTCCGGCGGCGGCATGTGCCCCACGCTCAGCCCGGGCGGCCTCGTCATCAGCGAGATCATGAACAACCCCGCGGCGGCAGCAGACACGGCGGGCGAGTGGTTCGAGCTCTACAATCCGGGGCCCGGCTGCGTCGAGCTGATGGGCCTGACGATCGCGAGCAAATCCGACACGCCGCACACCATCGGAAAGAGCGTCGTCGTCGAGGCGGGTGGCTTTGCGGTGCTCGGGCGCAGCGCCGACTTGGCGACGAACGGCAAGGTGCCGGTCGACTACGCGTACGGGTCCGGCATCAATCTCGGCAACGACGCGGACGACCTCGCGATCACCTCCATGGGCGCGGTCATCGACATGACCGCGTGGGATGGGGTCGGGCTGGATCCCAACGGCAAGAGCCGCTCGCTCGATCCGAAGTTTCTCTCCGCGGCGCAGAACGACGACGATGCGCACTACTGCGTCGCCACCTCGACGATCGCGATGAGCACCGATCTCGGAACGCCGGGCGCCAAGAACGATCCTTGCCCGTAGCGAGCGGCGGCACGAGAAGGAAACGTTGGCGAATCGTGACGGCGTGCGAGAGCGCCGTGCGCTAGGGTTTTCGTGCGTGGCCGCTCATACCGTCGTCGTCTCCGATATGCATTTGTCCGAGGCCCAACCGCTCGATCGGCGTCGGCCACTCTGGATGGCGTACAAGCGGAGGGAGTTCTTCATCGACGAGGACTTCGCGAGCTTTCTCGGCTGGCTCGCCGACCACCTCGAGGGTGAGGTCGAGCTCGTCTTGAACGGCGACATCTTCGACTTCGACAACGTGCTGCAGCTGCCCGAAGAGCCGGCAGGGCACGTCGACTGGCTCGCGCGACTGCGCGGACTCGGCAGCCAGGAGTGGATGTCTCGCTTCAAGATCGAGCGCATCATTGGTGACCACCCGGTGTGGTTTCGCGCGCTCGGCGACTTCTTGGCTCGCGGGCACCGCGCCGTCTTCGTGATTGGCAATCACGATCTCGAGCTGAACTGGCCTTCGGTGCAAGAGGCCGTCATGAGCGCGCTCGGCGTGAGCCGCACGGCAGACGAGGGCGAGGCGCCGGCGCGCGTGTCATTCGCGTCGTGGTTCTACGTGAGCGGCGGCGACACCTTCGTCAGCCACGGCCACCAGTTCGACGCGAACTGCGCCGTGCCCGATCCGGTGGACCCGCTCATCCTCGTGCGCGGCAAGCCCGAGGTGCGCATTCCGTTCGGCGATCTCGCGGGGCGCTACATGCTGAACGGCATGGGCTACTTCAACCCCCACGCGTCCGACAATTACATCATGTCCGCGCGGGAGTACCTGCGGTTCTTCTTCCGCTACATGGTGCGGACGCAGCCGTTTCTCGTCTGGACCTGGTTCTGGAGCGCCGTGACGACGCTGCTGCTCGCGTTCGCCGACCACGTGCGTCCCGCGATGCGCGACCCGCTCCGCGTCGAGGAGAAAGTGCGCGACGTGGCGCACCAAGCCAACTCCACGCCCGCCGCCGTGCGCCAGCTCGCGGCGCTCAGCGTCGCGCCGGCCTGCAGCCACCCCATCGCCATTTTGCGCGAGCTCTGGCTCGACCGCGGCCTCCTGTTCATCGCGCTCGTGTTCGGCGCTTGGCAGATCGTGCTGCACATCAACATCGCGGCGCCGATAAGCCCCCTCTGGTCGTTCGTGCCGCTCGCGCTGGCGCTCCCGCCCTACGTCTTTTACGCGCGCAGCGTGAAGCCGACGGTGTTCAAGGAGCCGCTGCTCGACGAACAGCGCGCCTCGCTCATCGCCAAGATCACCGGGGTTTCGCGCGCGGTGTTCGGGCACTCGCACCAGCCCGAGGTTAAGACGGTGGGGCCGCTGACCTATTTCAACGGGGGCTTCTGGTCGCCGGCGTTCGCGGAGCCCGAGTGCAAGACGCGCATCGGAACGCAGTCGTACGTGTGGATTCGGCCGCGCGGCGATGCCGGGCGCGTGGCGGCGCTCTGGGAGTGGCCGCCCGGGGCGCGCGAGCCACGTCCCTTCGGCGGCACTGACTCGCGTCAGGAGCCGGGCGCGGCGGGCGCGGTCGTCGCGGCGGATGTGTTGCCGAGTCGAGGCGCCGGTGCTGCGGCGGCCGCGTCCTCCGTGCCGTCGCGCGGGCAGGCCGCGTAGCTTCGGGGCCGGAGTTGTTCGGCTGCGGCGAAGGTCCGATTCACCCGCTGAGCGGGCTGCGACGTTGCGCTCGTTCGTCAGTCGGCTGCGACGTCGCGTTCGCTCGTCAGTCGGCTGCGACGCCGAGGTCGTCCTCGGGATCGAGCTCGACGACGATGCGCATGCGACCGTCGACGGCGGCGCTCTCGCTGATCGTCACCGCGCTCCCGGCCTTGGTGGACAGGGCTTCGAGACGTCCGGTCGCATCGGCGTCGTCCAGCGAGCTGGCCGCGGCGTGTGGCGCGTCGGACTTCGCGGGAGGCGCGACGGGCGGAGCCGACCGACGCGGCGCGATGGCTTCGACCGACGGCGAGATGGGCGTGGCCTCGAGCGGAGCGGATGCGAGGCCAGTCGCCGCACCTTCCGGTTCGCTCGCTGGTGCCGCTGCGACGGCGTGGCTCGCTTCATTCTCCGCATCGACGAGGCTTGCCACGGCAGCTTGCGCCGCGGGCTCATCGGGGCCCTGCGGCTGGCTCTGCGGCTGGCTCTGCGGCTGGCCCTGCGGCTGGCCCTGCGGCTGGCTCTGCGGCTGGCTCTGCGGCGGCAGCGCCTCACCGTCGGCGTCGTTGAGCGCGTCGAGCTCAGCGACCTCGTCATCCGTGAGCTCCTCGATCACCGCATCGGCGGCGAAGGCCGCGACATCGGGGGCGCTCTCGCGATCACGAGCGACGTCGCCGCGCTCGTCGCGCTTCACGGTAGCGCTCGGCGCGTTCGCCGCACCTCGGTCGCTGGCGGCGGCGCTCGTTCCCTCGGCTTGACTCGCGGCACGCTCGGGCGGTGCTGACGGCGGTGACGGCAGGCTCTCGGGTGGGGGCGCGCTCCTCGGCGGCGGTGACGGCAGGCTCGCTGGTGGGGGCGCGCTCCTCGGCAACGGCGGCGGCACGCTGGCAACCCGCCGTGGCGCTGGCGCGGGAGTGAGTGGCTGGGCGAGCGCTTGATGGCGCAGCAACGCTTGCCGCAAGGCCGCGCCGTCGACGCTCGGTGCTGGCGTCGCGACGGCGGTGAGCGAGGCGCCACGCTCGGTCTGCGGCCCCTCGACGCGCGCGGTGCTCTCGGGCTTCGGCGGGCGCATCGGAGTCGGTCGCGTGTAGAGCGTGTGCTGCGGCTGTGTCCCGGGTTTGCGCACGCTACGCGGGCCGACGCCACCGTCGATCTCGGGGAGGCTCGTCAGGTCGAGCGGCTTCAGCTTGGCGCGGACGCTCGTCTTCTTCGCCTGGACGCGCCTGGCGTCCTCACCGAGCTCATTCAGCATTCGCTGGACGGAGGAGGGCAGGCCGAGCCCGGAAGCGATCACCTGCAGGCGCGGCTTCTCGCTGCCGCCGCGGTAGATGCCGACGTCGTGCGTGATGCCGCCAGTCACGAGGTGCGTCTCGGCGTGATAGAGGTCGAAGACCGAGATCGGCGTCTGCTCGAGCACCTCTTCGGAGGCGATGACGACCGAGCCCAAGGCCACGATGTCTTCGAGCTCGTGCTCCGATGCGAGCACGGGGTTGTTGTTGAGGATCTCGAAGCACGCGTGCAGCAGCGCCTCGTGCGTGAGCGGCAGGTCGATCTCCATCTCGCCGAACACCGCGACGCCGCCGCCGGAGAGTGCGCTCTGCATGGCGCGCTGCTCGAAGCTGCGGAGCGCCACGAGCCCCGGCGTGTCGCCTGCGCTCTCGAGTCGCGCGATCGCGTCGAACACCGCTCCGTTGCAGGCCGGGAGGTATCGGTCGACGCCGAGCCCCGAGTGAAGCGCGTGCAGCTTCTGGTTGTCGACGAGCACCAGCGACTCGAACGGTCCCTCGAGCAAATCGTTGATCGCCGCGAGGGCCGTGCGCTTCGCGCCGAAGCTGTCGGACTTTGCCGGCAGCACGCCGACGGCCACGACGCTGGTCCCGACGCCGTCGAGCTTGCGCACGAGCTCGCCGAGCGAGCCACCGACGCTGCCGCCGAGCCCGCCGACCGCGAGCACGAGATCGACCTGCCCGAGGGAGCGCGCCGCCTCGGCGATGGGGCCGCCCCAGCTGCTGACGTCCTCGCCCAGGATAAACTTCGCGTCGCCCGACATGGCGTGGGTCGCGAGATCGGTGAACGACACGTTGAGCGCGGCGGCCGGGTAGCCGTGCGCTGCAAAGATCGTCGCCAGGTTGCCCCCGCACTGCCCGAGGCCGACGACGCCAACCCGCTTGGGCTTGGCGGCTGCTCTTTTCCCATCGCTTGACACGGGCCCGGAACGTATCGCGAAGGGATCTGCGTTCCTATGGAAAATTCACGCATCGCCGCGCTCCTGCGCGCGTGTGTGAATGCATGATCGCGGGGTCGCACCGGACCGCTCATGCAACCTCGGTCCACCCGCACGGCTCGCGTGATGCGAGCCGTCATCGCCGCTACCGCGCTCGCCGTCGTCTCCGCGTGCACAGCTCCGACTCGACCGGCGCAGCTGCCGCCGCCCGTCGCGACGAGCGCGCTCTCGCCCGGCGACGTGTTTGCGGCGCAAATCGTCGGCGAGCCCGACCTCCCGACCGAGTTCACCGTCGCGCCCGATGGCACCGCCGATATCCCCTACATTGGTCGCATTCACGTCGAGGGGCTCGAGCCGCAAGAGGTGACGCGCGTCATCGCGGCGCGCCTCGTCGCCGAGCAGATCCACTTCGCGCCGAGCGTCACGGTCCGCGTGCTCGACTACAAGTCGAAGCGCGTCACCGTGGGCGGCGAAGTGAAGACCTCGGGTGCTTTCCCGTTCGAGCCCGGCATGACGCTGCAGAGCGCCATCGCTCGTGCGGGCGGCGTGACCTCCCTCGCGCGCGGCAGCGACGTCGTCGTGATCCGCCGCGGGGCTCGCGGCTCGACGAGCGCGGTCGTGAACCTCGACGCCATCGCGATGAACGGCGATCCGGACGTCGCGCTCGCCCCCGGCGACACCATCACCGTTCCGCGCAGGGTGTTCTAAGCGCGCGCGTTGGCAGGCGCCTCGGCTCGCGGGCGACTCAGCTCCCAATGGGGGATGGGACCGGTCGAGCGAAAAAAAACGGCGGGTCTGTGTAGACCCGCCGTCGGCTTCCTCACCGAGAGGACGTCACCTCGGTTGCGAGGCCTACGTGTCTATGACTCATGGTGCTGTCCCTCCTCCGGTATACCGGCGCCCCGAGCGCGCGAAGCGAGCGTGTGAGCGGTCGCGACCCGGGTGACTCGAGCCAGCAGGCGCTCGTCCCGGGGCCGCGTGTCCGCCCGACGCGCGTGGCGCTTCGAGCCTCTTGCGGGCGTTTCTTGGTTGAGTGAGCGTCGCTGCAATAGCGCAGCGGGCTCGTTGTCGAGGCGACGCGACACCCATCGCGACCCCGGCGATTGCCGGGCTGCGCGAACAAGGGTGGTTCGGACCGTTCCGGGGCGAGTGCCCATCTGTCGCCGCTCCTGCCCCCATTAATAGCGTCTCGTTACCGCCGATGCACACAAACCCGGCAACACTGCCCACGGCCGCGCTCAGCGCAGGTCGCGGCAGCAGCGGAACCCGACCTCGTAGCCGGCGTAGTGTTCATTGTGCGCCGTCACCGTGGGGCGGCATCGGCTGCGCGAAGGCCCCCACCATCCGCCCTTGAGCCCGCTGCGCCACAGGGACTGCTTGCCGGGCAAGAACACCCACTCGTTCACGTTGCCGTTGAGATCGAGCGCGCCGAACGGCGAGGTGCATTGCGGATGCGCCCCCGACGGCGCGCGTTTGTCGAGCTCGCGCAGCTGCTCGCGGCACGAAGGCAGCTTCTCGCACTCGTCATGAGGAAGCATCGCGCGCCGCGGCGTGACGTACGGCCGGTCGATGTTGCAGCGCTCGGCGTCGCGCACGAACCCGTACGAATACGGCCACAGCGACTCCCCCTCGCACGCGAAGTTGAACTCGCTCTCGGTGCACAGCCGCTTGCCCGCGCCGCTGCAGTGCCGCTCCGCTTCGGTGTACGTCACCACGAACGCTGGCTTCTCGCCGGCGCGGTTCGGCCACTCGAGCTTGTCGAGGCAGAATCGCATCGGCGTGCGCCCTGGCGCGAGGCACTTGCCCGGCTCTTCGTAGCGCAAACAGCGCTCGCTCACGCGGCTCTCTCGGAGCGGGAGGTTCTTCGCCTTGGCGCGCTCGCGTCGTTCCTGCTCCTCTTCGTACTCCTTCGAGTGCTGCAAGCACCGATGCTCGACCTCGGGGCAATAGTTGCCGGCCACGAGCACCATGTCGGTCCCGCATGCGCTCGCGCGAGCCAAGGGCGCGCTCGTCGACGCGGATGCGGCGGCACCGCTCGCGGGCGGTGGCGGGGCCGGCAGAAGGGCGGGCGGTGGCGGGGCCGGCAGAAGGGCGGGCGGCGACAGGGCGGGAGGGGAGGCGGAGCTCGACGCCTCGGTGCTCTTCGCGACACGGTCGCCGTCGCCGCCGCCGCCACCGCTGTCGCACGCGCCCGCGCCGACGAGGACCGTCGCCAACATCGCGACGCGCGACAG
>SYFR01000496.1 GCA_005800325.1 Myxococcales bacterium
GAGCGGCACGAGCGCGACCGTGGCGTCGCGCTCGAGACCGTGCCGGTGCCCGGCGGGCTCGCTCGCCGCGACGCCATAGCGCCGCGCGTCGCCCGTGCCGCCGGTGAAGCGAACGCCCTGGTCACTGTCGTGTACGGCGTGGCAGCTCGAGCAGCTGAGCTCGCCGCGCGCCGCGAGCGCCGCGTGCCCCGCGCGCAGACCGTGGGCGCCGTGGCAGCTCTTGCATGAGGTGGTGGGCTCTCCGCTCGCTTGCGCGTGGCAGCTCGAGCACTCGAGCTTCGCCGCGGCGTGCGGCAACGCCACGGCGCCGGAGCCGTCTAGGGGCGGAGCGATCAGCGCGGCCAGAGCCACGCCGGTCGCCACGCACGCGGCGACGAGCCACAGCGTGCGGACTCGTGTGACATCTGAGGTCACAGTTACGCCGTCCCGCGAGCCCAGGCGCCGGCGCGCGCGGCGGGCGAGACCGAGCAGCGTGTGGGCGACGTTCATCGGAAAAGCACCGCGAGCCGCGTGTGGGCCAGGTTCATCGGAGAAGCACCGCGAGCCGCGTGTGGGCCAGGTTCATCGGAGAAGCACCGCGAGCACGTGGAGGAGCACGAGCACGAGCGCAGCCGCCGCGACCGCGAGGTGCAGCGGGAGCACGCCGCGCACGACGTGGCTGAGGATGCGCTGGAGCCCGAGCGCTCGCAGCTCGACGGCGTCTTCGATGAGCGGATCGAGCCCGGCCGTGCGCTCTTGTCCCCGGCCGTCGAGCAAGGCGTCGATCCGCGCGCGCAGCGCTCGCTCCTCGGCGCGGAGATCTCGACGGCGCATGAGCAAGGCGAGCGGCCCGAGCGCGGCACGGGAGTACGGCACGAGGACACGCTCGAAGAGCTTCTTCACGAGCTCGCTCTTCCCGCTCAGCTTGGCGAACATCCGGGACTGGAGCTCTTCCTTGCGTACCGCGATGTCCTCGTGGAGCCCGGCGCGTCGCTCGACACGGGACAGCCAGCGCGGAACGAGCGCGTAGCCGGCGGCGACGGCGACTCCGAGGGCCGTCGTCAGGTGGAGCGCGAGCGCGGCGGCTCCGCCTCGCCCCGACCAGCTCGCGCCGCCATGGCCGATCGACGCCGCGAACGCGACGAGGCCGAGCACCTCGTGGACGCGGACCTCGCGGTTCAGCCGCGACACGCCGAGCTTGCGAGCCGGGCCTTGGCCGCGCATGCGCCACGCGACCGCGCGCTTCATCGGGCCGTAGGCGCCGAGCGCGAGGAACGTCAGCAGCGTCCCGACGCCAAGCGCGACTCCGACGCCGCGATGCGGGGCGAGCACGCCGCGGCGATGCAGGCCCGCGAAGACGAGCGCGAGCGCGAGCGTGGCGAAGAGGGAAATCACGACCACGGGGACGCGGCGCGCAAGCTCGCGGGTCCTCGGCTCGGCGCGGTGGCGCAGGAGCTTCGCGACGTCGGGCAGGTCCTCGCGCGGCTCGATGCGCGCGATGGCGCTCGTCGGGCAGTGCTCGACGCAGGCGGGCGACGCATGCCCTTTGCAGAGGTCGCATTTCACCGCGACCATCGCGTGTGCCGCGCCCGGAGGTCGAGGCACGATGTCGATGTTGTCCCACGGGCAAGCCTTGGCGCACGCGCCGCAGCCCGTGCACAACGACTCGCGAATGAACACGTCGCCGGCCGGATCGCGCCCGATCGCCCCGGTCGGGCAATCGAGCATGCACGCGGGGTGCTCACAGTGTTGGCAGGAAGTGGGCAAGAGCAGCGGCGCGGGTTCCGCCCCGCCGAGGCTCGTGACGATCACGTCGCCGCGTCGAACGAGGCGCGCCGTGCCGTGGAGCGACGCGCAGCTCGAGGCGCAGTTGCCGCAGCGCACGCACGCGTCGAGATCGATGACGAGCAGCGAGCGCGCGACGTCGAGGCGATAGAGATCGAGGAACGCGAGCTGCGTGTCGGTCTGCGATGCGTTCGTGACAGGCTCGCGGCCCTCGTCGTCGGGCGTGGCGACGCGGCGCACGCGGGCGAGCAGGCCCGGTGCGCGATCCGAGAGCGTGCGGGCGAGCTGTGCCGGGATCCCCGCGAGTAGGGATGGACCGCTCGCGACCGCCCGTTCGGCGCGCAAGTTTCGCCGCACGACCTCCTCGTCGCCGAAGAAATCTCCACGCAGGAGGTACGCACGCACGCGCTGGCGCCCGTCCTCTTCCCGCTGCAGTTGCACCATGCCATCGACGACGAGCCACAGGTGCTCGGCGGGCTCGCCCGGCTCGTAGACGGCCTCGCCGCGTTCGATCCGGCGGAACACCAGCGCGTCGAGGACCATCTCGACGTCGCGCGGCAAAATCTCGCGCGTGAACGCCGATGTCGCCAGGAGCTCCGCGGCCGCGCGTCGGCGGATGCGGCGCTCTTCGCGGTGCGCGGCGTCGGCGCCTTCCGAGCGCTCGAGGCAGCGAAGGAGCAGCGCGCACGGCAGCTCGCACACGCGCGCCACGCCCACGGCGGCGGCGTCCCCACGAAAGCTCGCGCCGATGACGCTCTCTTCTCCGAACGACTCACCGGCGGTGACGCGCCGCAGCTCGACCGCCCGGGCATCGCCTCGGGGTGTGCCGCTGATCGTCACGACTCCGTCGGCGACGACGAACAGGGCCTGCCCGCGATCGCCTTCTCGATAGACGCGATCGCCCGGAGCGAGGGCGCGGAGGTGCCCCGACGCGGTCAGCTCGCGGCGGCCGCGCGCGTCGAGCCCGCGCAACAGCGGGGCGTCGAATATTGCGGCCGGCCACGGCGTCGCGCTCACGGGACGATGACCTCGCGCGAGGCGAGCTCGACGCGCTCGAGCCTTCGCAGCATCGCGTTCGTGACGTGCGGGCCGCGCGGACGCCGGCCGAGGGCGGCTTGTCGCGCCTCGTACTCGGCGAACGCGCGCACGAGGTACGGCGGGAATGCGCGGAAGACGAGCCGCGCTTCGACCGAGAACGGGGCGGGGCGGCCGCGCGTATCGATGTCGTAGACGTATTCGACCGGCACGTTCGGAGCGAGCGACCTCGTGTCGATGATGGCGTCGGGGGCCTTCGGCACGCCGCGGTCACGGTCGAGCGCGCCCACCGGGAAGTACGTCTCGAAGAGCGCGTTCGTTCCCGCGAGGTTCGAGCGGCACTCGCCCGTGTCGAGGTCGTAGTCGCCGTCGACGTAGCGCTCGGCGCGGTGGCGCTCGCCCGGCACGGGCAGGCACTCGCCTCTGGGGCCGACCTCGCCGAGGCACCGCACGCACCGCAAGAATCCGTTCTGGAAATTGATGAGCCCTCGCCCTCGAAAGCGTGTGCCGCCGAGAGCGGGCGGCGGCTCCCACAGCGGCACGTCGGGGCCATCGCGAACGTCGGCTCCGAAGAGCCCGAGCGGCCGTCCCTGTTCGTCGACACGCTCGGGATCTGTCGAGATGTCGGCGAATACCTTGTCGTGCAGATCTTCGTCGTCGCGATCGACGCGGCCCACCTCGTAGACGAGCCCGCCCCGCGCATCGCGGATCGTGAGGTGCACCCAGAGCTCGCGCTCTTGGCTGAAGCCGGCTGGGATCCGATGTCCCGCTCCGATGTTCTCGACGACGACCGGCACAGCGAGCCTGCCACGCGCGCGTCGCGCCTCGCCGAGCGACAACGAGAGACCGCGTGCGAGCAGGATCTTACGGCGCGCGCGGGCCGCGAGCGGTGCGCCCGCCTCGTCGGTGCCCGGCCTGTCGAGGGCCCCCTCGTCGAAGTCGCTCGACATCGGAAAATCCACCGCCGCAAAATAGTGGGGCGCGATCGGCGTTTTTTTCGCGGAGCTCGGGGCCACGAACCCGAGCGGTCGCTCCCCCGGCGCGCGCGGCGAGAAGCGCATCCCGTCGGGGCACAGCCCTTCCTTGTCCTGCTCCCCTCGCGTGCCCGCGACGCAGACGCCGGGGTAGCTCGACATGTGACAGTCCTGGCACGTCGCCGCCTTGCGTCCGAGCCGCTCCTCGCCCTCCGCCCACGAGCGCCACTCCGAGTAGGCATTCCTGAGGCGCTTGAAATGCTCGCCGGCCGCGCTGCCGATCGTGTCCGTGCCGAAGAGCCGCACGTCGTGGCAAGCGCCGCACATCTCGCTCGAGCGCAGGTGTCGGCGTGCCGCTTCGCTCGGTCTCGCGTGCACCGCCATGCCGCCTGGAAGCGCTGCGCCGTCGTTGCCGTTGCTCTGCAACAGGAGCTCGCTCGGCACCAAGCGATAGCCGCTGTTGCCGATCCCGAATCTTCCGGTCCCGTCTTCCGGCCGGAACGAGAAGCGCGCGCCGCTCGTGAACGAGACCCACGTGTCGTTGCCGACGTACCCCGCCGAGCCGGTCGGTCCCGCCGGCCCGTGCACCTGATGGCAGAACGCGCACGAGATCCCCTCGCGGCTCGCGGGCGCGATCGAGTCGATGACCGCGAGGCGTTCACGCTGCGAGCCACCGCGCCCATTCCACGCGGGCACGGCGCGCTCGAGGTTCTCGCCGGGCGCATGGCAGTTGACGCACCATTGCTCGCCGCCGGCGCCGCTGACGCGCTCGCCGCTCTGCGAGTCGCGGCAAGGCTCGCCGCCCGCTCTTCGCAGTATGCCGGCGCCATTCGGGCAATCGCGGTCGCGCCCGATCTGCTCTTCGACCACGAGCTCGAGCGCGTTGAAGAGCGGGCTCTTCACTGCGTGGGCCATGACGGAGTCGCGCCACTCGGCGACCTCGCGCGCATGGCACGTCGCGCAGTCCGCGCTCGTCGTGGCCCCCGCTGCGAGCGGGCGTGCGCTCGCGATGGGAGGCGTGTCACGGCGGGCGGTGTCTCGTCCGCGAGTCGCAAACCACGCGGCGCCAGTCACCGCGAGGACGGCAGCGAACATCGCAGCGGTCGAGCGCGCGTGCCGTCGCGCCGCCGACGCCAATCGCTCCAAGCGGCGCGCGTCATGGGCGCTCGCAGGCTCGGTCGCGGCATCGCTCGCAGGCCCTCGCGCGGGAGCGTTCGCAGGCTCGGTCGCGGCATCGCTCGCAGGCCCTCGCGCGGGAGCGTTCGCAGGCTCGGTCGCGGCATCGCTCGCAGTCTCCGTCGCGGCCTTCGACTCGGCGTCACGGACCGTGCGTTGCGGATCTCTCGCGGCCTTCGGTACAGCGTCGCGGGCCTTGCCATGCGGAGCTCGCGCGGCCTTCGTCTCGACGTGGCGCGCGGTGTCTTGCGTGGTTCGCGCTGCTGTCGCTGTCGCCCCGTGCGGCGGCGCCTCGTCGTGAGCGCCCGCGGCGGCGCGCGCCGACTCCCTTCCTGCGTCATCGCGCCCGCCGCCCGCCGCGCGCTCCGCGTCGATCGGGGCCTCGCGACTCGCCTGCTCGGGGGCCTCTGCGCCGAGGAAGCTCGGCGAGTCGAGAAACTCCTCGAGCTCGCCCACGATCTCTGCGGCGCGCGCGGGCCGCTGTGCCGCCTCCGGGGCGATGAGCCGCAGACAGAACCCCTGAAGGCCGAGCGGCAGCGCCCGGGCGATCTCGTCCTCAAATGGCACGGCAGGCTCGCGCGCGCTCGAGAGCGCCTGCCGCAAGCCGCGCCCGAGGAACGGGTGCTCGCCGGCGAGCAGCCGATAGAGCAGAACGCCGAGCGCGTAGCGGTTCGACGAGTTGTACCACGTCGCGTCATCGACGCACTCCGGCGCCATCCACTCGAGCGGCGTCGTCCCCGCGGGCGACTCCGCCGTGTCGCCGGCACCCACGAGCGCCGCGACGTAGCCGTCGGCCGTGAGCCAGGTGCGTCCATCGCCGAAGGCCGCGGCGTCCGGAGTCAGCGCGCCGATGAAGAGGCTCGCGGCCTCGATGGCCGCCTGGCCGCGGGCGAGCGCCGACACGAGCGAGATCGCCTCGCGCCACGGCCAGGGTCCGGGCCTCTCCGCGAGCGCATCCGCGAGCCGCGACGTCGCGATGCGGCGCACGAGCCACGGTCCGACTTCGTCCTCGCCGCCGTCGACGAACCCGCCGACGTTGCGCGCCCCGAGGCGCACGAGCCGCTCCATGATGGCCGTGTCCCCGTTCGCGAGCCGCCAGAGCTCGTGGCCGTCTTCCGCCAGCCACCGCCGAGCGCGGCCGCGATCGACGAGCGCCTCTCCTTGCGTGTGCCCTCGCTGGAGCGGCTCGACGAGCCCATCCTCCCCCGAGGCACCAGCCATCATCGGCTCGCGCCGACCTGCTTTGCAGCGGGTTCGGCGACCGTCGCCGCGCGGAGCTGCCACGTCACCGCCGCCGCGAGCGCGATCGCCGCGAGGATGATGGCGACGCCCGCGGCCGTCGGGATCTCGCGACCCTTGCCGACGCGCTCGACCAGCGCGACCGTGTCCTCGCGCACGACGCTCTTCGTCCGCTCGCCCGAGCGAGACAGCTCGCGAACTTCCCCGCGGGACTCGCGCCCGTCCCGCGCTCCTCCAGGCCCGTCGCCCGCTCGCGCCGAGCTCGCCGCCGCTTGCTTCACAGCGCCGCTCTCGGACGAACTCTGAGGCGTGGTCGCGGCACTCGGCGCCTTGCGAACCCCGCCGCCGCGGACGAGCGCCCCGCACGCGCTCGCGGCGTCCGGTGGCAGAAACATCTCGAGCGTCTCGCGCACGCTGCTCGCCGAGCTCGGACGCGCCTCCTTGTCCTTCTCGAGCATCTTGCCGAGCAGCGCGCGGATCCCCTGCGGCAGACCTTGGCGAACCTCGTCGCTGAGCGGCGGCGGAGCCTCCGTGCACTGCATGTTGAGCAGCAGCCGCGGCGAGGCCGAGCGGAACGGCGGCACGCCCGCCAGGAGCTCGTACCAGACGAGGCCGAGGCAATAGAGATCCGTGCGCCCGTCGACCGGCCGCGCGTCGATCTGCTCGGGGCTCATGTACTGCAGCGTGCCGACGCTCTGCGTGTTCGTCTGATTGAGCTCTTGCACGAGCTTCGCGATCCCAAAATCCATGACCTTGACCGTGCCGTCTGCGAGGAGCATCACGTTCTCCGGCTTTAAATCACGGTGAATCACGCTCGGGACCTGTCCGTGCGCCGCCTCGAGCGCGCTGGCGATGCACGCCACGACGTAGGCCGCCTCTTGCCATCCGAGGCGCTCGCGCTCGCCGAGCAGCTCCCGCAGCGTGCGACCCTCGAGCAGCTCGAGGACGATGACGAGCTTGCCCTCCGCCTCGAAGCTCGCGTGACTGCGGACGACGTTCGGGTGCTCGAGGTGCGCCAGGATCTGCATCTCGTTCACGAACAGCGCGCGCGCCGTCTCGCTCCGCGACAGCTCCTCTCGCAGCACCTTCAGCGCGACGCGCCGCTTCGAGAGTCGCTCCTCTGCCTCGTAGACCCGCCCCATGCCGCCCTCACCGAGCAGGCGTCGCACGAGATACTCGCCGACCCGCTTGGGCTCGGCCCTGTGCTCCTCCCCGCGCGCCGGTCGCACGCCCTCCGGCTGCCCGCCCTCTGCCTGCACCGTGTCCATCTCGGCATCGACGATCGGGGACCCGTTTTGGCCTACACTCATGGCGGGCCGAGATTCTATCGCGGCGCTCGCGTGCGGGGGCGGCGATGTCCACACGCGCGCCCTCGAGGACTCGGTGCGGAGCCTCGGTGCGGCGGCGCGGCGCGACGGCGCGGTGCGACGTTGGGCGACCTTTGGTGTATGCGAGGCGGGATGGCTCGCGCCCGCATCGTCCCCGTCGCCCAGGTCGGGGTCCTCCACATGCTCGTCGTCACCTCGGCCGTGAGCTGCCGCGATGCACCCACCGAGCCCCTGCCCGCGGCCAGGGTCACCTCGGCCCAGCACAAGATCGAGCCCTCCGTCGTCTGGCGCGCACCGGCGGGCTGGCAGCTCGAAAAAGCCGCACCGACCGGCGAATCCCGCGCGAAATACACCGGGCCCGCGCAAGGCGACGCGGCTCATCCCGCCGAGCTCCTCGTCACGGCGCACGCGAAGGACGCCCGCGGCGCGCTCGAGGATGAGCTGCGGTCGCTCGCGAGCTCGTTCGAGGGACCAGGCAGCGAGTCCGTCGCCCGCGAAGAGCGCGACAAGGACGGGTTTCACCTCACGCACCTCGACGTCGCCGGCACCTACCGCTTCCCCATGGGCCCGCGCATGGGCAAGTCGAAGCGCGCCGCGGCCCACGTGCTCAAGGAAAACTGGCGCGCGCTCGGCTGCGCCGTCGTTGCCCCCGATCGCAGCGCGTGGTTCTTTCGCCTCGTAGGCCCGAGGGACTCCGTCGCGGCCGCTCGCTCGGCGTTCGTGACGATGGTCGAGTCGCTCGAGTGCCGCGAGTGCGCGCCGCCGCGCTGACGCGATCGCACCGCGACGGGCGCACGATCACCTGCGCCGCGAGGCGCGTGACCATGGTCGAGTCGCGCGAGCGCCGTGTCTCCGCAGCTCGCCCGCGTGGAATCCGGCTCGCCCGTGCAGCGTTCGCACCGCGTGGACCCGCGCTGGCCGATCCTCGAGGCGTACCGCTTGAACTTGGCCTCATCGAGGCGCGCGCCGCACCATTTCCGGATGCTCAAGGTCGGCCACAAGCGGCTCATCCTCACGTGCCTCGCGGCGGGCATCGTCGCCGGCGGTCTCGTCCGCATGCTGACCGACGAGCGCGGGGTCGCCGTGTCGCTCCCCGTGCTCGAGGGCGCGCCGGCCCCGCACACGATGAACGCGCTCGATGCGGCGCTGGCGGGCCGTGACGGCGGAGGATCGCTCCGATAGCGCGGCGAGTCAGAGATTCGCCACGTGGGAGAGACACAGCGTTCGAACGCGCGCGGCGCCGCTCTCGTCTCAGGACCGTGGTGGGCGCAACAGGATTTGAACCTGTGACTTCATCCGTGTGAAGGATGCACTCTACCGCTGAGTTATGCGCCCGGTAGGCGCGACCTCGTACCCAATCCCCGGCCCGTGCGCAATCCCTTTGCCCACGCCGTTCAGGGCCGGCGCCGCAGAATGCTTCTGCGCCGCGCCAAGGTCTCGATACCACCTCGCGCGCGCGTGCTAGGCTCGGCCAACGCTAGCGCATCGTGCCGTCGTCGGCGCTTTCGCGCAGACAAGGACTCAAATGCGCATCGGCATTTTCAGTGACGTTCACGCCAACTACGAGGCGCTGAGCGCGTCGCTCGAGGCGCTCAAGGATCAGTCCATCGACGAGTATCACTGCCTCGGGGACGTCGTCGGCTATGGCGGCTCTCCGAACGAGTGCGTCAATGTCGTGCGCGAGGTCGCCCGCAACACGATCCTCGGCAACCACGACGCCGCCGTCGCTGGGCGCATGGATTACTCCTACTACTACGAGGCAGCCCGACACGCGCTCGACGTCCACTCGTCGATGCTCACGGCCGACAACGCCGAGTGGCTGAAGGGCCTGCCGTACAGCAAGAAGCTCGAGTACGCCGACGTCGACCTGTGTCACGGCTCGCCCGTACGCATCGAGGACTTCGACTACATCTTCGCGCCCGAGCAGGCGCGTGAGTGCCTGCCGATGTTCGACACGATGGCGCAGCTGACGCTCATCGGGCACTCGCACCTCTGCAAGGTGTTCGCCTTGACGGCGAACAGCGTCGAAGAGCTGCCGGCCAACGACTTCGTGCTCGACGCCGGCAAGAAGTACATCGTCAGCGTCGGCTCGGTGGGTCAGCCGCGCGACTACGACAACCGCGCGAGCTTCATCGTGTTCAACAGCGACAGCCGCAAGTTCGAGTTCAAGCGGATCGAGTACGACATCGAGGCGGCCGCGGCGAAGGTGCTCAGCGCGAAGCTCGAGCTCAACTTCGCCAATCGCCTTCGCATCGGCGTGTAGCCTTCGAAGCTCACCGCGCTGCGCCTATTCGCTCACCGCGCTGCGCCTATTCGCTCACCGCGCTGCGCCTATTCGCTCACCGCGCTGCGCCTATTCGCTCACCGTGCTGCGCCTGTTCGCTCACCGCGCGCCTTCGAAGCCCATCGCGCTGCGTGGCTCGTGTAGTCTCCGCGGCGATGCGCTCCTCGATCCTTCTCGCGCTGCTCACCTGTTCGACCCTCGTCGCGTGCGGCGGCGACGAGACCACGCCGACGCCCGCAGGCCCGAAGTTTCCGACGGGCGCGGACGCATTCGCGTTCGGCATCGCGCCTGACCAGACGATCTCGGCTGCGCCGTTCCCGAACGACCTCTACCGCGGCGCAGCCGGCGTCGAGCTCGCGCCGCTCGGCGACGACCCACTCCTGGCCGCCTCCGCCAGCGCCGAGGCCCTCGCCATGCTCGACGCGCGCATCGCCGGTCGGCCGGGCTTCGGCTTCGCCGCGCCGATCACGCTCCACACGACCGAGGCCGTGGAGCTCGACTCGTTCGCGGGCAAAGCGCACCTCGTCGCGCTCGATGGCCCCGAGGTGGGGCGCGAGGTCGTGCTCGTTCGCCATGCAGCGGACGACGCGCGGCGCGTGACCTTCTTCCCCGCGGCGGGCGACTACCTGATGCCGGACACGAGCTACGCGTTCGCGCTCGATGCTGGCGTGAAGACCGCGACCGGGAAGCCGATCGGCGCTCCGGCGGGTTTCGTCCGCGCGATGTCGGAAGCGCCGAAGGCCGAGGAGCTCGCCGGGTGGGAGCGGCTCGCCGCGACGCGGGCGTGGGTCGAGTCGCAAGAGGCGCTGCCCGTGCTCGCGTTCGTGTTTCGCACCGAGCCGAGCCGCGCGCCGCTCGAGGCGATGCTCGCGGCGGTGGCGAAAGCACCGCTCGTCGCTCCGACGCGCGCGCTGCGCTACGACGCGCAAGCCGACGCGATGATCGATGGCGAGTCGATCGAAGGCGCCGCCGCGCTCGACGCCTTCTAC
>SYFR01000497.1 GCA_005800325.1 Myxococcales bacterium
ACGCAGCCTGCGCGGCGCTCGTCCTCGTGCGGCGGCTCGAGCTCTGGCCGCGGCTCGTCGCGCGCGTGTCGCTCGGGTCGGCGCTCGCGGGGCTCCCCGGCATCGGCCCGGCGGGGCTCGTCGCGTTCGCGCTGCTCGCCTCGCTCGTGCTCATGTTCGCTGCGAGGAAGCGGCTCGCGGCCCGCGGCGACTCGAGCCTGCTCGCGCCCTACCTCGCGTTTCTCGCGCAGCCGAGGGCCCGGACGATGCTCGCGTTCGTCGTCCTGTTTCGGACGGGCGAGTCCTTCCTTCAGAAGATGAAGTACCCGTTCCTCGTCGACTACGTGCACCTGTCGGTCGCCGACTACGGCTTCATCAACGGCACCGTGGGGCTGATCGCGTCGTTCGGGGCGACCCTGCTCGGCGGTGCGCTCATCGCGCGCCACGGCTTGCGGCGCTGGGTCTGGCCGTTCGTCTTGATGCAGAACGTGCTGAACCTGCTCTACGTTTTCCTCGCCACGACGCACGTCACGAAATTCGCGCTCACGATCATCATCGCGCTCGAGCACTTCGGCGAGGGGCTCGGCACGGCGGTCTTCATGGTCTACCTCATGCGCTGCTGCGACCCGAGCCACAAGGCGGCGCACATGGCGCTGCTCACGGCGCTCATGAGCGTGAGCTTCACCGTGGCCGGCGTCGTGAGCGGCTACCTCGCCGAGGCGCTCGGCTACGCGCGGTACTTCTCGTTCAGCTTCGTCGCGACGGTACCGAGCATGGTGCTGCTCTTCTTCGTGCCATACCTCGACGGGCGCCGGCCCGCCGCGGCGCCTGGCGAGGCCGCGCCCGTCGCGACGCGGTGACTCGTCTTTCTAGGAGACTGGTGTTCCTAGGCGTCCTCGTCGGCGTCGAGCTCGACCTCGACGTCCGCGTCGTCACCCGCGGCATCGCTGGCTTCGCGCCGAGCCGCCTTGCGCGCGCGCGCGCGATTCATCCCGCCCGTGAGCATCGCGAGGAAGAGCTGGTAGGCGAGCTTCGAGTCCTCGCTCTCGCCCGTCACGAACTCTTGCAAGCGCAGGCCGTTCAGCGTCGCGGCGATGAGCACCGAGAGCGGGCGCGGCAGATGGACCGGCGTCTCGCTGCCGGCGTTGACGACCTGGTCGGCGCCGGCCTCGATGAACTCCCGCGCGCGCTCCATCGCGAGGGTCATGCGGGTCTTCATGTACGGATCGCGTCCGGCCTCGGCGAACATCTCGAGCTGCAGCCGCATGAACTGCCGGTCGTCGACGATGTCGTAGACCTCCCAGAGCGCCCCTTGCAGCCGATCTTCCGAGCTCGCCGCGCCCGACAGCGCCTCGAGGCGCTGCTGCACACGGCGGAAGTACCGCTCGTGGATGAAGGCCTGCAGCTCCAGGATGAGGACCTGCTTGCTCTCGAAGTAGTAGTGGATCATCGATTTCGTGAGCCCGGCCTCTTCGGCGATCTCCTGGATCGTCGTGTTGGCGAGGCCCTCGCGCGCGAAGCAGCGCGACGCGGCGTCGAGGATCTGAACCACGCGCGGGTTCTGCCAGTCGGCGTGACGCGGCAGCTCGTCGTGGCTCTTTGCCGGCTTGCGCGGCGGCGGGACCTTTTTCTTCGCTTTCGCCATGATTTGCGGGGCGCGGGCGCCCGCGTGGGACGACGAACCGGCCAGCCGGTAATCGTAGTGCCTCGACTCGTTAGAATCGAGGACCAAGTAATGGGCCTGGTCGAGTCGAGCTCATCGAAACTCGAGGGTACTGCGATGCCCTCGCCACATCGGCGGCAGTGCCATACCCGTCATTTCGAGGGACTCGCTGCGCGTCTGCCGTCGACGCGATCCGCCACCTCGAGACTCGCGAATTCGCGTGGAGCCTCCGCGGCGCCGCGCTAGTGCTCGGGGCGATGGCTAGCCCACGACACGACGTGATCCTGGATCTCTTGATGGGTGCCGCGCACGCGGACCAGACGCTCGATGGGCGTGAGCTCGACAAGGTCCGGAAGCTCATGTGCCAGGCGATGCGAGCGAAGAAGCTGCCGCCGCGGCTCGAGAAGCGAATGAAGGACTTCGACCCCAAGACGTTCGATCTCTCCGCGACCGTCAGCAGGCTCATCTTGAGCGACGACAAGGAGAAGCGGTCGCTGCTCGAGCTCGTCGTCGGGGTCCACGACGCGGACGGCACGTGGGACTTCGACGAGGACGACTACCTTCGCCGCGTGGCCAGCGAGCTCTTGCTCGACGAGAGCGTGCTCGAGGGCCTGGTCGTGGATGTCCTATCGGTCGAGTCGGCGGGCGCGGCGCTCTTGCCGCCTCCGCTCGACAGCGACGAGTGACGGACAAGGCCCGCTCACCGGAGGAGGGCCGGGTCAAGCGAGGAGGGCCGGGTCACCCGAGGGGCCGGGTCACCCGAGGAGGGCCGGGTCACCCGAGGAGGGCCAGGTCACCCGAGGAGGGCCAGGTCACCCGAGGAGGGCCGGGTCACGCGAGGAGGGCCGGGTCACCCGAGGGGCCGGGTCACGCGAGGAGGGCCGGGTCATGCGAGCAACGCCAGCAAGTCGTCGCGCGTGATCGCGCCAGCCGTTGCGCCGCCTTCGAGCGTGGCGTGGGCGAGGGCCCGCTTTTTCTCCTGCAAGAGGAGGATGCGCTCTTCGACGGTGTCCTTGGCGACGAGGCGGTAGACCATCACCGGGCGATCCTGACCGATGCGGTGTGCGCGGTCCGCGGCCTGATCTTCCGCGGCCGGATTCCACCAGGGGTCGAGCAAGAAGACATGATCGGCCGCGGTGAGGTTGAGACCCGTGCCGCCCGCCTTGAGCGAGAGGAGCAAGACCGGCGGGCCGTCCGGTGCTTGAAAGCCGGCTACGACGGAGCCGCGATCGACGGTAGCGCCGTCGAGGCGCAGCCGCGGGATCCCGCGCCGCTCGAGCTCGGGCTCGACGCGATCGAGCAGGCTCGTCCACTGCGAGAACACGAGCGCCTTGTGGCCGTCGGCGACGAGCTCTTCGAGCGCCGCGAGCAGCCGCTCGACCTTCGACGAAGCGTCCGCGCGCGCCTCGTGACCCGGGACGAGCGTCGAGTCGCAAGCGGCTTGGCGCAGCCGCAAGAGCGCCTCGAGCGCCAGCATCACGCTCCCGCCCGCGCGCAGCTCGCTCACGACCTGTGAGCGTGTCGCGACGAGCAGTGAGTCGTAGAGCTCGCGCTCGCGCTCGTCGAGCTCACAGTGCATGACGGCGTCGGTGCGCGGCGGAAGCTCGACGAGCACGTCGCGCTTTTTCCGGCGCAGCACGAACGGGCGGATCCGCTCGCGCAGCTGCGAGAGCGCGCTCGTGTCGCCGGCGACGATGCCTTGCTCGTAGCGCTCGCGGAACGAGGCGCGCCCGCCGAGCAGGCCGCGGTTCGTGAAGTGCATCAGGCTCCAGAGCTCCTCGAGCCGGTTCTCGATCGGCGTGCCGGTCAGCGCGAGCCGGAACGGTGCACGCAATCGAAACGCGGCCTGCGCGACCTGGCTGTCGGGGTTCTTGATGGCCTGGGCCTCGTCGAGCACCACGGCATTCCACGGCATCTCCGAGAGCGTAGCGACGTCGCGACGCAAGAGCGCGTAGGTGGTGACGACGACGTCGACCGAGCGGTCGAGCTCGCGCGCCGCGCCGTGATAGACGGCCACGCTGCGCGTCGGGAGAAAGCGCCGCAGCTCGGCGACCCAGTTGTGCACGACGCTCGTCGGGCACACGATGAGCGAACCTGTGGGCAAGGCGCAGAGACTCTCGAGGGTCTTGCCGAGGCCCATGTCGTCTGCGAGCACGCCGCCGAGCCCTGCGTCGCGCAAGAAACAGAGCCAGTCGACGCCGAGCTGTTGGTAGGGGCGAAGCGTCGCGGTGAGGTCCTCTGGAAGGGCTGCCCTCGGGATGCCGTCGAACTCCGCCGCGAGCGGAGCCAAGCGCTCGAGCGAGGCTGGCCGCGGCGTCTCGAGATCGTCGCAGAGCTTCGCGAAGAGCGGGCGCGAGTGCAGCGGTACGGTGCCATCCGACTCGCGCGCCTCGAGCAGCTCGCGCACGCGGTGACCGTAGCGGGCGAGCCAGTCGAGCGGCAGCTCGGCCCACCCGCCGCCGAGGAGAGGCACGAGGCTCTCGCCGCGCTCCCATGCGTCGAGCACGCTCTTCGAGCTCGCCGCCACGAGCGCCCCGTCGCTGTCCGCTTCGAAGGCCACGCCGAACGACAGGCCCTCGACATTGACCTTCGCGCGCAGCGGCGCCTCGGGAAAGAAGCGGCGGTGTGCGTCGCCGACGATGACGTAGCCGTCGAGCGAGCGCAGCTTCTTCACCATGTCGTGGGCGTCACGGCCCGAGAGCTCGATCGGGCGGTGCGGTGCGAGATCGAGCTCGCGGCGCAGCTTCTCGATCGCGGCCCGCTCGGCGCGAGGCGATCGCTCGGGGATCGGGCCGCGAAGGTGCACGAGGCGATCTTGGACGACGCGCGCGACCGGAGGATCGCCGTAGGCGACACACGCGACGATCACGAGGGCCGCGCCGCGCTGCTCGACCTCGAGGAGCGGGCGTGCGGCGAGCCGGGTCGTCGACTCTTCGAGCCGCGAAGTCACGACCTCGACCGTCGTCTTCGCACGCCACGCGGGCAAGACACGCGTGACGAGCTCGGCGGCCTCCCCGCGCGCAAAGTGCGTCTCGCGCGGCAAGAGCTCGAACCGCGCGCCCGCATGCTCGACGCCTGCGATGGGACGCAGCACGGGCGGCGCGCCGTGGCACCGCGCGAGGCCAAGCACCGCGACGCTCTCGAGCTCGGCGGGGCGCTCGAGGCGAAGGACGAAACCGCTGCGGTCGGGGCCGTCGGCCACGACGACGCGCGGCCAGAGCGGCGTCTCGCTCACGGTGACCGCTACACCGTCGAGCTTCACGTCGCGCGCCTCGGCGAGGAGCGGCACGAGGTGACCGAGGCGATCGATGCCGTAGCTGCGCACGCGGCTCTCGCGCAGATAGCGCTCGATCGTGAGATCGACCTTCGACGGCTCGAAGGCAGGCCCCTGTTCGCGGCCGGAGAGGATGCCGCCGATGCTCGCGGTGAGCGGGTGCTCCGGCTGGCCCGGGGTCACGATGACGCGCTCGATCGCGAGCTTGTCGCCGTCCTTCTTCAAGCGATAGCCAATGAGTCCCGCGGTGCGCGCGGCGCGCGGAAGATCGACCCCTGCGCTGCGCGCCTTGCGGAGCGCGATGGTCGCGGCGGCGACATGCTCGCAGGCATCGGCGGTGCTCTCGCAGCTGCACGACCACGAGACATCTTCGGGGTAGAGCGTGACCGTTGGCGCGACCGTACGTCCAGGCGAGCGCACCCGCAGGACGGCGGAGTCCCCGTCGAGCTCGATGCCGTCGACCGCGCCGCTGCGCGCGAGCTCGACGCCCAAGGACCACGACCGCGGCGAGCACGCCTGGCGTACCGAGTCGAAGAGCTCTTGCAGCGCGTCTTGCATGTGTCTACCCGTGGTCCATGGCGGAAGGTGGCGGCGTCATCAAGCGGGGCTCGCGGGTGGGGCTCCGGTACACGATGCACGACGCGGCCGGCAAGTACCTCGGCGGTTCGGGCACGGAGATCGAGAGCTTCGTTCACGGGTCGGGCGCGGTCGTGCGCGGCCTCGAGCGCGCGCTCGAAGGGCGCAGTGCGGGCGAGAAGCTCGAGGTCACGGTGAAGCCCGAGGACGGCTTCGGTCAAAAGCGTCGTGGCCCAGGGCCACAGCCGATCCCGCGCGCGACGTTTCCCGCGAACGCCGAGCTCAAGGTCGGCATGAAGTTCCAGGCCGAGTCGCCCGACCGCAAGCCGATCGACCTCGTTATCGCGCGCATCGCCCAGCATGAGGTATTCGTCGATGCGAACCATCCGTTCGCGGGCATGACGCTGCGCTATGAGATCGAGGTCGTCACCGTCGGGTGACCGCCGCGTACTTCGTGGCGAGATGCCTTCGGTCAGGCGCGCGCCCGAAGCGATCTGCCCCTTACGTGCCGCAAGCTGCGTGGCAGTTGCGCATCTCTGATTCACCGCACTAGATTCCGCCGCTGCATGCGCCGCAGCCTGTCGCTTCTCTTGTGCGCGTCGCTGGGCTGCGCGGGTGTCTTGGCGCCGACACCTGTCGAGCCGGCGAGCGCACCTGCGACCGCGAGCCCGAGCGCCGCTGCGAGCGCGGTTGCGACTTCGCCTGCGAGCGCGGTTGCGACTTCGAGCCCGAGCGCTGCCACGGCGACCTCGAGCCCGAGCGCGGCTGCGACCGCGGTGCCGAGCGCGACCCCGAGCGGCGACGAGCGCGATCACGGCGAGGCCGCGAGTGACGACGAGCATGAGGACGGTGACGCCGCGGGTGACGCTGCCGCGCACGACGCTGGCGTGCACGATGAAGGGCGCCAAGGCGGCGAAGAGGATCCGGATCTGTACGCCGACGCGGACGTCGAGCCACCGCGTGCCGTCCCGCCGCCCGCGGCGGTGCCTCGTCCCGAGCCGCCGCCGAGCCAACCGCCGCCCGCGACGGGGCCGCTCGCCTTGAGTGACGGCGAGCTGCGCGCGAAGGTCGTTCGCTCGATGGCGTCGCTCGGCCCGATCTCCGTGGGGCGCCCGAGCGCCGGCGCGCTCGTCAACGGCGTGATGCTGGCGTGCGCCGAGCGCTGCAAATTGAGCGATCCGGGGCGCGCGTGGGGCACGCAAGAGACCGTGGACAACATCGTGCATGCGATCGGCGTCGTGCAGGCGCAGTTTCCCGGCACGCCGCCGCTCGCGGTCGGCCACCTCAGCGCTCGGCGCGGCGGCTCGCTCGCTCCGCACCGAAGCCACCAGTCCGGACGCGATGTCGATCTCGGGTACTACTACGTCGGCAACGTTCCGTTTTACACGCGCGCGACGGCATTGAACCTCGATGTGCCGCGCACCTGGGCGCTCGTGCGCACGTTCGTGACCGATTCTGACGTCGAGTATCTGTTCATCGACACGCCGCTGCAGCGGATCTTGAAGGAGCACGCGCTCGCGAGCGGAGAAGATCCCGCGTGGCTCGACGACATCTTCCAGCACGGCGGCACGGGCCAATACCCGATCATCCGGCACGTGCACGGGCACGACACCCACATCCACGCGCGGTTCTTCAACGCCGTGGCGCAGGAGCTCGGGCGACGGGTTCATCCGCACCTCGTCGCGCGCGGGCTCGTGCAGCCCCGCACGTATCACACGGCGTATCGCGCGAAGAAGGGCGACACGCTGGCGGGGCTCGCCAAGCGCTTCGGCGTGAGCGCCGAGGCGATCCGCAAGGCGAACCGCTTGCGCAACAAGCGACTCGTCAAGGGGCGCACGTACCTCATCCCCCGGCGGGGCAACGTCGTAGTCGCCGATTCGCCGGTGCGGATCCCGGCGCGACGCTTGCCGCGCCACGAGCCCGCGCGCGACCTCGCGGGCTCGCCATGAGTGCGGTCATCTCGCGTTTCGCTTGAGTGCACCGGGACATGAGGAGCGGGGAAACCGGTCCGCTGAGCCGCCGCGCGCGGCGGCACACAAGGTGCTCAGTTTCGAGTGCGAGCCATGGGCACTCCCTGGGTCCTCGTCCTCTTCGTCCTGACCGCGAGCGCGTGCCAGGCGAACGTCGGAGCAGCACGAGCGCGTGACGCAAGGTGGGGCGAGCGTGCCGAGAGCGCGTACGAAGCGCGCGTCGACGTGCGTGACGCCGCGCAATCGTTGGCGCACGGCAGCGCGGCGACTCTGAGCGATCCGCTGCGCCTCGAGGACGTGCTCGCCTACGCGGCGGCGCATCGGCAAGAAATCGTGGCGTCCCGGGCTCGGGCGCGCGCTGCTGAGGAGCGACCGGCGATCGCCTCCGCGCTCGAAGACCCGATGGTGATGCCGTCGCTCGATCACTTGCCATTCGCGCTGCACGGTGTCGACGCGAGCCTCATGATCGAGCAGCGCTTCCCGCTCTCGGGCCTCCTCGGTCACCGCCGACGCGCGGCCGCGGCCGAGGCGCGCCGCAGTCGGGCCGAATCCGAGCGCGTCGTAGCGGAGGTGATGCTCGATGCCGCTCGCGCGTTCCTGATGTTGCGGGAGCGGCGCGAGATGGCGCGCGTGCTCGAGGCACAGGGCGGGCTCGCTCGCGTGCTCGTCAAGGCAGCGAGCGCACGCTACGGCGCTGCCCTCGGCAGTCAGCCCGAGGTGCTCCGAGCCGAGCTCGAGGCGGCGCGGCAAGCGGGCGTCATCGCGGTCCTCGCCTCCGAGGTCGCGGTCGCCGAGGCCATGCTCAACGCCAGCCTCGGGCGGCCGCCGGATGCGCGCGTTCCGCCGCTCGAGGCCGTGCCCATCACGCGCGAGGCGCCGCCGTGGCCTCGCGTGCGAGAGGCCGCTCTGCGCCAGCGCCCCGAGCTCGAAGTCGCGCGCGCGGAGCTCGGGCGTGCGGAGGCGGAGATCTCGACGATGGAGGCGATGTACCTGCCGATGGGCACGCTGCGCACGGGCCCGTCGTACACGATGAGCGACAAGTGGGGCTGGATGGTGACCCTTGGTGTCACACTTCCGATCTGGCGCGGTCGCCTCGACGGTGGCGTGCGCGAGGCTCGGGCCCTCCGCGAATCGGCGCGGGCCGAGCTCGCCAGCGTGACGCGGATGGTGGAGGGCGACGCAGCGACGGCGCGCGCGCAGCTGTCCGCGGCCCGGACGCGCGTGCTGACGCTGCGCGACGACTTGTTGCCGCGGGCCAAGCGCGGGATCGATCCGGCGATCGCGGCCTACGCCGCAGGGGCGACCCCGCTCGTCAGCGTGCTCGAGGCGACGCAAGCCTTGTGGTCGATCGAGGGCGAGCTGGTCGCGGCAGAGCTCGAGCTCGGCGTGGCCTGGGCGCGGCTCGCGCGGGCGCAGGGCGACTATCACGCGAAGGAGCGAAGATGACCTCGACCGCACCTCGAGTCGCGCGGGTCGCCGTCATCGCGGCGCTCGCCGCGCACGTCGGCATGCTCTCGTGGCAGGAGCTCTCGAGGGCAAGGTCCGCACCCCAGCATGACCACGAAGGGATGCAGCACGCGCCGCAGGGGCACGAGAAGCACCGCGACGAACGCGGCACGCCGCCCGCGCCGCAGGGGCACGAGAAGCGCCGCGACGAACGCGGCACGCCGCCCGCGCCGCGTGGACAAGACGCACCGGCGCACGACGAAGAGGCTCATCCGCGCAGCGAGGTGCACCTCGAGCCACGTGGGGCCCGCGCGATCGGCGTCCGCATCGAGGAGGTGCGGCGCGAGAGCCTCGCCGCGACCTTCCGAGCCGTCGCCGTCGTCGTGCCCGACGAGTCGCGCGTCTCGCACGTGCACACGCTCGTCTCGGGAGTCGTGGAGCGGCTCTTCGTGAGCACGACCGGCGCCGAGGTTCGCGCGGGACAGGCGCTCTTCGGCATCTTTTCGCCGGAGCTCTTCGCCGCGCAAGCCGAGTATCTCGCGGTGCGCGGCGCCGCTTCGCCTGGGCTGCCATCCACCGTCGCCTTCGGTGCGCGCCGACGCCTGAAGCTCCTCGGCATGAGCGAGTCCGAGGTTCGCGCCATCGAAGCCTCCGGCGAGCCGCGGCGTCTCGTCACCGTCCATGCGCCGCGTCCGGGCATCGTGCTACGTCGCTCCGTCGCACTCGGCGCGCGCGTGGAGCCGGGCAGCGAGCTCGTCCTTGTCGCCGATCTCTCGCGCGTGTGGGTGGTCGCGGAAATCCCCGCGAGCGATCTCGAGAGCGTCTCCGTCGGCGCGTCGGCGATGCTCGAGCTACCGGCCTCGGGCCTTGCGCCGTTCGAGAGCCACGTCGAGTACGTCGCTCCGACGCTCACCGAGAGCACGGCAACCCTGCGCGTCCGTTTCGCTGCCGACAACGCCGGGGGCGCGCTACGCCCGGGCAGCTTCGGCACGGCGACGTTTCGCGGTGCGCCGCGCACCGGGCTCACGGCCTCGCGGGATGCGATCGTCGACACCGGGAAGAGTCGCCACGTCTTCGTCGTCGCCGGGGAGCATCACTACGTGCCACGCCGCGTGAGGCTCGGCGCGATCGTGGGGGAGCGCGTCCTTGTGCTCGAGGGCCTCGACGAAGGCGAGGCGATCGTCGCCTCCGGCGTGTTCCTCCTCGACTCCGAGAGCCGGCTGCGCGCGACGGGCGGCGGACATGCCCACATGCACGCGCCGACGTCGACCGAGCCCGAGCCAGCGCATCACCACTAAGCTTGGTGTGAGACGCCGAGCGCCTCTCCGTCCCTCTCCCCCGGGGGCTCACTGCCCTTCGCACGTCGCGTCGCGGAGCCATCGCCGCATGCGCGGTGCCGCCGCCTCGAGCGCGATCGCGCGTCGTTCGGGCGGGGCTGTGCGCGTCGACCAATAGAGGATCGGCCCGCCCGCATCGCCGCGGAGCGGCTTCACGAGCGCCGCAGCGGACTTGCCACTGTAGGTCGTCTCGAGCTCGAGCCCCGCGTGCTCGTCGAACAGCGCCACCGCCTCGCGTCCGCTCGCGGTCGCCATGCCGTAGCCGCCTCCGAGCTCCGAGCCATCGAGCTCGAGCTGGGCCCGCAATTCCCGGCGCTCTACGACGAGGCGCTCGTCGGAGGCGAGCTCTGCGAGCAGCCGTGACGCGCGATGGGCAAGCTCGAGGATGCGCCACACGCTCGTCACCGGCCATGGGGTCACGCGCACGCCGACGAGCCGTGGTGGGGCGGCTCCCGCGCTACCGCGAAACCCGATGCCGAGCCGCGCCGCAAGTACGAGGCCCACCAAGAGGCCCGCGGTCGTGCAGTTCGAGCCGGTCGCGACCACGACACGCCGGGGAGGCGGCAGCTCGCGAGCCTCCACCTGCAGCGCGAGCTCGAGCCCCCCCGACACGTAGCCGAGAGCGCCGAGCGCGGTCGCGCCGCCTGGCACCATGAAATACGGCGCTTCGCCTCGCCCGAGCGCACGCCGCCGCTCGGTGAACATGCCCCATGGCAGCGCCGACCAGTGCCGCAAGTCGCGAACGCGCTCGCGCGGGCATGCCTCGAGCACGATGCCGAGGTTGGCTGCCGCCGCCTGCGAGTGCGGCTGCGGATAGAGGACGACACCCGGCGCGAGGCCCACACGCGGTGCATGCACGCAAGCGGCCGCGGCGTGATTGCTGCCGTAAGCCCCGGTCGCGTAGAGGTGGCTCGCCCCCAGCCTCAGCGCCTCGCCGCACAGCACCTCGAGCGTGCGCACTTTGTTGCCGCCGTACGCCTCCGCCGTTCGGTCGTCGCACTTGCGATACACCTCTCCCGCAACTCCGAAGTGCGTGGCGAGGCGGTCGAGCGCGACGACCGGGGTCGGCAGACTCGCGAGCTCGGCCAATGGCAGGCGCGTCTCGAGCCGCGGAAAAAGCGCGAGAAGCGCACGCTGACCGGACCCTGGACGGCTCACGCCGTGTAGCATCGGTGCCGGAGGTTCGCTTGTCGACCATGTTCCTTTCGCTCTCTTCGCGGGCCCGTCGCTCCTTCCGCGCGCGCTCGGTTCGGTCCTCTTCATGGCAGCGGTGACGTGCAGCGCGACGCGCAGCTCGAAGCTCGACGACGAAGCCAACAGCGGCTCTTCGTCCTCGGGCATGGGCGGCGACCTCGGCTTCACGACCTCGAGCGGCGCCGGAGGCGCCGGTTGCGTCACGCATTGCTCGGCCGACTTGCACCACGTCGTCGACTGCAACGACAACGTCGTGAAGACGTGCCCCGACGACCTCGGCTGCAGCCCCGACGGCACCTGCGTGTCGCCGTGCGAGAGCGCCAGCGCCAACCACAGCACGATCGGCTGCGACTTCTATGCGGCGCTCCCCGGCCCGATGTACGAAAACCGCGGCTCTTGCTTCGCCGCCCTCATCGCCAACACCTGGACGAGCCCGGTCACGATCTCGGCTTCGCACGGAACGACGGCGTTCAGCGCCGATCAGATCGTGCGCACGCCCGTGGGCAGCGGCGCGTCGATTACCTATCAGCCGCTCCCGGGTGGCAAGCTCGACCCTGGCAAGATCGCCATCGTGTTCTTGTCGCAGTACCCGTCGGGCGACATCTTCTTCGTTCCGTGTCCGGGCGGCACCACGGCCGGGATCCAAGGCAACGTCGCCATCGATCCGAGCGGCATCGGCAATGCCTTCCACATCACCACGGACCGGCCCATCGTCGCCTACGACATCTACCCCTACGGTGGCGCGGCGAGCTTCGTGACGAGCTCGACGCTGCTCTTGCCCACGCAGACCTGGGGCGACAATTTCGTCGCGGCGGACGCCTTCGCCGCCGATCCGAACCTCGCCGGTGCGAATGGCTTTCCCTATCTCCAGGTCGTCGCCGCCGAGGACGCTACCACCGTCACCGTGAATCCGAAGGCCGCCATCGCCGGCGGGCCGGGCGTCGCGTCTTCTCCGGCGAATCAGCCCGTGAGCTACTCGCTCATGAAGGGGCAGATGCTTCAGCTCATGCAGCCCGAGCGGCTCGCGGGCAGCGTCGTCGCCGCCGACAAGCCAATCAGCATGTGGGGCGGCTCTTCGTGCATGAATATCCCGATTGGCAATTACGCCTGCGACTCGGGGCACCAGCAGCTCTTGCCCGTCAACGCCCTCGGCAATACCTACCTCGGCGTTCGCTACGCCGACCGCGCACCGGGCGCGAACGAGAGCGTCCCCTACGAGCTCGTCGGCATGGTCGACGGGACGCAGCTCACCTACGATCCAGGCCCGCCGGTGGGCGCGCCGAGCTCGCTCGCGACTGGGCAAGTCGTGGCGTTCAATGGCAATGCGCCGTTCGTCGTCCGCAGCCAGGACGAGGCTCACCCGTTCTACCTTGCCATTCACATGACCGGCGCCGGCGCGGTGTCGGGCAACTTCGAGAACCTCGGCGATCCGGAGAATGTGAACGTCATTCCGCCCGCCCAGTACCTCGACCATTACCTATTTCTCACCGACCCGACGTACCGCTACACCGAGCTCGTATTCACGCGCAAGAAGTCGAAAGACGGCACGTTCAAGGACGTCCAGCTCGACTGTCTCGGCAGCGTCGGCGGCTGGCAGCCCATCGGCGCCGGCGGCGAGTTCGAGTGGGCGCGCGTCGATCTCGTGGTCGGCGGCGCGCCTGTCGGAAGCTGCGACAACGGCGTTCACTCGGCCGACAGCGACGAGCCCTTCGGCCTCACCGTGTGGGGCTGGGACGTCACGGTAAGCTACGGTTACCCCGCCGGCCTGAGCCTCAAGGCGATCAACTCCGTCGTCGTGCCACCGACTCCGGACTAGCTGGCTCGGGCCGACGCGCGCCCGACCCGCGGGCCGTGCCGCCGCCTGCTACTTCAGCGGCAAGCGGGCGAGCTCGGCGCCAAGCTCGCGCAGCGCGGCCTCGTGGGGGTGCCCGGCGCGCCACGCCAAGCGGAACCAGTCGTGCGGCAGCTTGGCTTTGGGCATGACGACGGCGAGCTTGCCGGCGCGTAGCTCGCGCTCGACGAAGTAGCGCGGCAAGACGGCGACGCCCGCGCCTTCGAGCACGCGGGCCTTCACCGGCGCGATCGAGCCGAGGAACTGCACGCGCCCGAACGCCCAGACCTCGTCGGCGGAGCGGCTGTCGAGAAAGTACCGATAGAGCGGCAGATCGCGGTGAACCTCGAGCAGGGTGTGCCCAGCCGCGTGCGATGGTCGGGAGAGCGGACGCTCGTCGAGGAGGCGCTGCTTGCCGACGAAGACGTACCGCTCTTCGTGCAGCCGCGCGTACTCGAGGCCCGCGGTCGTGAGCCTGGCGCTCGACACGAACGCGTCGATCGCGTCGCGGCGGAGCTGGCCCAAGAGCTCGCGCGAGTCGGCGAAGTAGCAGTGGAGGCGCCGCTCCGGCCTGGCGCGCTCGAGATCGGCGAGCGCCGGAAGGAGCCAGCTCATGCCGAGCTCGTAGCGCGTCCCGAGGACGAGCTCGAAGGGCTCCCGCGTGGCCGTGTCGCGCACGCTCTCGGCGCAGCGCCGCGCCTCGTCGAGGCAGCGCGTGGCTTGCGGCACGAGGCGCCCGCCGGCGGCCGTGAGCCGAACGTGGCGCGTGCTGCGGTCGAACAGCGCGGTCCCGAGGAGCCGCTCGAGCTTCTGGATGCGGTCGCTGAACGCCGCCGGCGAGAGCCCCACGGTTCGCGCCGCGTTGCGGAAATTGAGCTTCTGCGCCGCGGCCGCGAAGCATCGAAGCGACTCGACGTCGGGCAGCGCGCTCTGCGCGAGGTCGGCACGCAAATGGGCGGACGGCATCGCGCGCGATTATTCGTAAAAGCCGAACGCGTGGCTACGAAAAATACCGATTCACAAGACAGCGGGCGAGGGCCACGATCACCTCACGGACGCGCCGCGTCGAAGCGGCCCCATCGGTCCGAGCGGTCCCATCCTTGTTCATCTCTTCACGAAGGAGCTCTCTCATGCGCGTAGAACGACTCTTCAATGTCCTGGTGCTGGGCGGCGCGGCGCTGTCCGCGAGCGGCTGCGACGACGGCGCGGGCGACGACTCGGGCTCGGGCGGCTCGGGCGGCGCCACCGGCGCAACGACGGCGAACCCCCGGGGGTCGAGTCCCCGTTTTCGCCGCGCGCGCCGACCGTGCCCACCTCCGTCTCGCACCGAGGAGCGGATGCAGAAATGGACGCTCGCACAAGTGCCCGGAATGCCTCGGGCCCGG
>SYFR01000498.1 GCA_005800325.1 Myxococcales bacterium
CCACAGCGGACTCTGCCCTTGCGGATAGGGCCACAGCGGACTCTGCCACTGCGGATAGGGCCACAGCGGACTCTGCCACTGCGGATAGGGCCACAGCGGACTCTGCCATCGCGGATAGGGCCACAGCGGACTCTGCCATCGCGGATAGGGCCACAGCGGACTCTGCCATTGCGGATAGGGCCACAGCGGGCTCTGCCATTGCGGATAGGGCCACAGCGGACTCTGCCACTGGGGATAGGGCCACAGCGGTCCGCGGCGGCGGCGACAACGTGTCGCGATCGTAGAAGTTCGGCGGCGGCGGCGGGATTTCGTGGCTCGAGCGCGCGGGCTCGTCGTCGTACGCGTCGTGCACGCCGTGCGCGGCAGCGTCCCAGGGCTCGCCCGGTCTGAGGGCGTCATCCGGTGGGATCGTGGCGCGGCCTTCGTCATCATCGTCGTCGTCGTCGTCGTCGCTCGGCGCGGCGGCGCGCGGATCCTCTGGCCACGCATCGCGCGAGCTCGGCGTGGGCGGCGCGGCGAAGAGCTCGTCGAGCGCGACCGGGACGAGGGCGGCGAGATTGCAATCGTCGACGTCGAGCAGCAAGAGGACGGACTCGGTCTCGGCGAGGCGTCGCCACTCGCACAGGGTCGCGCTGTCCTTCTCGTCGAGCGTCCCGCTCGCGTCGGCGAGAGCGCGAAGCTCCGGCATCACGAGGCACAGGCCCGACGCGCCGAGCAGCTCGAGGGGCGCCAGCTCGAGGGGCTTCTTTGGTGCGAGCCCCCGGAGGGCGAGGGTGATTTCGAGCGCGCCCTCGATCGCCTCGCGCAGTCGGCCAGGTACCGCCGCGCCAAGTCGATCGGGGGCGGCCGAGCTCGGGCCTGCGGCGGCGACGCGCGCGACGACGTAGCCGCGATCGGAGAGCTCACGACACAGGCGAGATCGCTGTCCGCGACTCACGAAGAGCGCTCCGCCGCGCGTAGCAGGCAGCGCGACCGGGAGGTCAGATGCGGCGCTGGCGTGTTCGGAGCTGCGCGCGCCGAGCGGGCTCACAGCGTGGGGACGAGACGGCGCCTCGAGGACCGATTGCATGCGCGCAAGGAAGCAAAAGATGCGGCATTTGGCCGAGTTTTTGGCACCGGTATTTTGCCAAACGGGCCATAACTGTGCATCTGCCTACATTGGCTCACATGGATACTGCTTGCCAGTGCCGGCGCTGGACGAGGGAACGCGAGCTTGGTCGCTGCCAGACCCGTAGGGCGAGAGAAGGCCAGTTCGAGCGAGGCGGTGTCGCATCGACGTGGGGAGACGGCGCGACGCTCAGCCGTCGAGCACACCTCGAGAAGTGGCCAAGGGCGACGCGGCGAGGGACAATGCCGGGGCGTCCGGAGGCCCGACCCCCGGGCGCCGACGCGCGGTGATTGCGCCGCTCGTGCCGAGCTATGAGTCGAGAGGAGAACTTGATGAGCTTGCGACGCGCATCCACATTTGCTGCCCTTACCCTCTTCGCTGCGGCGTGCTCGAGCGAGGAGAGCACGACGCCAGCCCCCGATCCGCTCAAGACGGTCGAGGGGTACTGCGGCGCGCTGGCCGCGGCCGTCTGCAACGCAGACGTCGTGGGGGCCTGCTACCTCTCGGACGCGAGCTCCCTCGAGGCCGACACGACGAGCTGCATCGCCGCGATGGCGAGGCCCGCGAGCTGCAACCCCGGCGGGTACGACTACGACCGCGCGGGCGCCGAGGCGTGCATCGCGGCTGCGCGCAAGACCTTCGCGGACGCGAAGGTCACGAAAGAGGAGCTCGCCGAGCTCGGGGGCGCTTGCCTCGTGGTGTTCTCGAAGGGCGGGGCGCAGGGCACGCCGTGCACGTCCGACACGGACTGCGACGGCGGCGAAGGGCTCCGATGCGTGGGCAAGCCCGCGGCCTCGAAGACGTGTCAGGAGCCCGAGCTCGTCGGGCCGGCGGGGAGCTGCGAGGCGGACAACCAGGTGTGTGAGCCGGGCCTCTATTGCGGCGCGGACGACGCCTGCGTGAAGCTCAAGGAGGTCGGTCAGGATTGCGGCGAAGAGAAGCCGTGCGTCGACGCGGCGCTCTGCACCGCGGGCCAGTGTGTCGCGAAGAAGGGCAACGGCGAGGCGTGCTCGGGCGACGGGGAGTGCACGGGCGGCTTCTGCGTCACGGCGTCGGGCGCGAGCGCCGGCGTTTGCGGCTCGCAGCTCGTGCTCGCCCCGACGACGGGCGACTCGTGCGACTCGTTCGTCGAGTGACCCGCGCGTTCGAGGCGCGCCGCGGCCACGCGATGTGCCACTCGTGCGCTTCGTTCGTCGCGTGAGCGGCGCGATCGGACGCGGGAGGCACGCCACAACTCACGGCGTGCCGCTCGCAGCGTCCGCGAGCCCGAGGCTCGAGAGCACGCCGACGAAATCGCCGGGCAGCGGGGAGGCGACGCGCAGCCCGGTCGGGAGCGTGACCGAGGCGACGTGCGACAGCGCGCGGTCGAGGCCGTGGCGCTCGAAGAAGTGACGGCGCGTGGCCGGTCGCGAGCGACGCGGATCGCCGAGCACGGGGTGACCGATGGCCGCGAGCTGCTCGAGCACGGCGTCGACATCGCGCGTGCACGCCGTCGCCTCGAGCCGCGAGTGACCGCTCGCGACCGCGAGACGCTGGACCTTCGTGCGCGCGGCGCGATCGGCCCGTGCCGGTCGCGTGAGCGTGCCACGTGCGCGCGTGACCCCGTGGGCGACGAGCGCGAGCTCGAGCTCGAGTGAAGCATCGTGCTCGGTGCCGGCTCCGAGGTGCGCCGTGACGGCCACGGCGCCGCTCGCGTCTCGCGGAACGCGGTAGAGCGGGCGGGCCTCGCGCCACCCGAGGGCCTTACTCACGAGCGCGAGCCACCGGCTGTCGCAGGCGACGTGGGGCGGCTTGTCGATCACGGCGAAGTCCCCGTCGAGCCCGAGCACGACGGGCGGTGGAGGCTGGCCGGGCTCGAGCCATGCGAGCGACTCGAGCTCGTCGGTCTGCGGGATCATGTCGAACGCCGCGAGCTCGACGGCCCGCATGCCGAGGGCGGAAAAGTGCGAGAGGTCGCGCGCGAGCGTGTCGGGGCGGCACGAGACGTAGGCGAGCTTGCGCGGTGCGAGCCGGGCGATCGCCTCGCGCAGGGCGGGTGGGAGGCCTCGTCGCGGCGGATCCACGACGACCGCGTCGAAGCGCACGCCTCGCGCGGCTGCGTCCCGCGTGAAGTGCTCGGCGTCGGCGGCGTGGACGGCGATCGTGAGGCCCTCGCGGCGCGCGGACTCTTCGGCGAGCTTGGCGGCGGGCGCGAAGGACTCGACCATGGTGACGGCGGCGCCTGCGCGAGCGAGCGCGAGGCCGAAGGCGCCCGAGCCGCTGAAGAGCTCGAGGACGCGCGGTGGCACAGTCTCGCTGCGGAGCGCGGCCGGTGCCTCGCGACCGAGTGGCTCGCGACCGAGTGGCTCGCGACCGAGTGGCTCGCGACCGAGTGGCTCGCGACCGAGTGGCTCGCGACCGAGTGGCTCGCGACCGAGTGGCTCGCGACCGAGTGGCTGCAGGCCGAATGGCTGAAGGCCGAGCGGCTCGAGGCCGGTGCGGATCGCGGTGACGATGCGCGCTGCCTGACCGCGGTGCGCTTGCACGAACGAGCCGAACGTCGCGAGGACCTCGACCTCGCCGGACGCGTCCGGCACGACGGCGGCTCCGTGCATGAGGCGCGTCTCGGGGCCGAGCACCTGCGGGCTCTTCGGCGCGACGTTGAGCGCGACGCCGGCGACGGCGGGGAGCGTGGCCATCAGCGAGGCGGCGAGCGTGCGGACGCCGGCGTCGAGGTCCTTGCCCGCGCGGGCCACGATCAGGGTGACGAGCACGCGCTCCGTCGCGGCCTTGTCGACGGCCTCGCGGAGATCGACCGCCGAGAGGAGCTCTGCGAGCGCTGCATGCGGGCCGCGCAAGAGCGCGCGGAGCTCGGCGGCGACGCGAGCCAGCGTCGGAGCCGCGACCCGGCACGAGGGCGTGTCGACGACGACGTGATCGCCCTCGCGCGCGTACATGCCGAGCGCGCCGCCGTCGCCGGCCATCCACTTGAGCCGCGTCCGGTAGCCAAGCGCCGGCTCGGCGCCCACGACGGCGGGCCGGGTCAGCTGCGTTAGCGCTCCATGCGGCGCGAGCATGGCGGCGAGGCGCGTGCGCTTGGCGGCGAGCTGGGCCTCGTAGGGGAGGTGCATGAGCGGGCAGCCCGCGCAGTGGCCGTGGTGCTCGCACTCGGGCGCGCCCAAGCTCGAGACCGACGACGGCTTGGCCATCGAAGCATCCTAGCCGTCGCACAACCTGACACGAGCCGCGATCGCCCGCCGCCGTGCCCATCGCGAGCACGCGGTCTTCGCCGCGTCACGCAGCCCGCGGGCGCCTCGTGAGCACGCGGTCTTCGCCGCGTCACGCCGCCGTGCCCGTCGCGAGCCGGCGGTCGTCGCGGCGCCACGCAGTCCGCGGGCACCTCGTGAGGCACGGCCTCTCGCCCGCTGAGAGGTGGGCATATACTGGTCGGCCGGCCTAAACGCGATCCACCGTGAGCGATCCACGGCGCTCGCGAGAGTTTCGGGATGCCAGCAAGTTGTGCGGCGATTTACGGGAAATTTGTGGCGTTAAGCGCGTGCGCGGCGGCTCCAGGAGTCGAGGCCGGCGCGCCAGCCTGGGGGTTGGCGCGGCGCTTGCTTAGCGTTTGCAGACCTGCCAACCGGTTTTCAAGGAGACCATCATCGTGAGCCATCCGTATCGTCTTGGACTCGTAGTTTCGGCCCTGGTCGCGGCGTCGTGCGCCGCCGTCGAGGACCGAGAGCCCACCGAAGGTCGCGCCGAGAGCGGGGGCGAGGGCACGCCGGAGGCCGCGCCCTACGTCATCTGGCAGCAGTCCGCGCAGTGCATCATCACCAAATCGTTGAAGCCGGCGATCAAGATGTGCGTGACCGGCTATGGCGATCTCACGCGCGCGCGCCAGCTCACCGAGAAATCGCTGATGCAGTGGCTCGACGCCGTGCGCGATCTGCACGCGGGCGTCGCCACCAAGGTCGAGTTCGACTGCAGCGAGCCGGACGGTCGACTCGTGGTCGACAACAGCGGCGAGTATGCCTACGCCGGCGAGATCCACCTGCGCTCGAGCTCGGCGGCCGGGACGTATTTGCACGAGTTCGGCCACGCCTTCGCGTGCCTGGGCGACACCTACGTGAGCGGCACCGCGGGCCATTGCGCGCAGGGGCAGCCCCACTCGATCATGTGCGACGGCCTGCTGCGCGAGGACCTGTCCGACGACGACATCGCCGGCGTGCGCGCGCAGTTCCTCGCGATGGTCGGCACCGACGGCGGCGGCGGCGAGGAGCCCGGCCCCGGCAGCGATCCCGACACGGGCAACGACCCCGGCGATGGCGGCGGCAACAAGCCCGTCGTCAATCCCAACGACGGCGACGGCGACGGTGTGCCGAACAAGGAAGATCGCTGCACCGAGACGCCCGCGGGCAGCCATGTCTGGGGTCCAGGCCAGTGGTACGGGTGCGCGGCCGGGGAATACGTGAACAACACGTCGGCGGGAGACTCGGGCGAGGGCTCGGGCGAGGGCTCGGGCGGCGGCTCCGACGGTGACTCCGACGAAGATGGCGTCGCCGATGCCGATGATCGCTGCGAGCACACGCCCGCCGAAGCGTGGGTCTGGACCCATCAGTACGACGGCTACTGGATGGGCTGCGCGCCAGGCGAGACGCCCACGAAGTGACGGTCACGAGGCGCGCCGCGTCGGCACCGCGAGCGTGAGGAGCCGCGCAGTGGTGCTGGCGAGGCAGCAGCTTCCGAGCCGGCGGCTAGCCGATGCTCGCGTGGCAGCGGCATGCGAGGCTGCGGCTCTCTACATTCGCGTGGCAGCGGCTCGCGCGGCTGCGGCTCGCGTGGCAGCGGCTATCTATATTCGCGTGGCAGCGGCTCGCGTGGCAGCGGCTCGCGTGGCAGCGGCTCGCGTGGCAGCGGCTCGCGTGGCAGCGGCTCGCGTGGCAGCGGCTC
>SYFR01000051.1 GCA_005800325.1 Myxococcales bacterium
CCGTGAGCAAACGAAAACTCCCAAAGAATCCGAGCGCACGCGACGCGTTGCTCGCTATCGCAGCGCTAGGCGGTCACATAAAAAACAACGGCGATCCGGGATGGCAAGTCTTGGCCCGCGGCTACCACGACCTGCTCCTGCTCGAATTGGGGTGGCTGGCCCGCGCCCAAAACTCCGATCAATCATGAGACACAAGTGCGCTGCGCTTCTCGCTTCTCGCTCCTCGTCGCCTAGTCGCTGGACCCTTCTCGGCGCAGTAGTGAGGCTCGTGGATCGATTGAGGAATGAGCCTTTCGGCTCAGTAGTGCTGGCCTGCTCGTTTGGCCTGCTCGTCAGGGGATGAGGATACGTAGCTTGGGGCCACACCCGAGCTCCAGCGTCCCTTCTTTTAGATAAACGTCGCCGTCCACGATGTATGGCACGACGCCGTGGCGCGGGACGAGCGTCGCCGTGCGGCACAGCTTCTCGTACGTCCGCTCGCCGCCGATCGGCTGGCCGCGTTGGACGCGTCCGAGCGAGCGAATGACCTCCCCCGCCGAGCAGTGAATGCCGAGCACGTGGATGAACCCCTCGCGCTCGCAGCTCCGGTAAAACGGCTTGAAGCCCAGCCCGATCTCGCTGCAGGTCGAGGCGCCGACGGTCAGGTAGTCGCGATCAGGAAACGCCGTCCCGTCATCGAAGCGGACCTCGCCTTGCCAGCGCTCGGCGACGCGCCGAATCGTCTCGCCGCCGACGAGGCTCGAGAGGATCGCGGTCCCGAGGACGCGCGCGGCCCAGGCAGCGCTGCGCTCGCTCCGGCGATTGTATTCGGAGATGAAGCCGTGGATCGCGCCCGTTCCGAAGATGAAGCCATAGCGCCGTTCGACGCGCAGGATGTGCGGCTCGGCGTAGCGCATCGGCTCGCGCGCCCGCCGCGACCACATGCGAACACCGTCCTCGAGTAGCTTCTCTGGCCGCCGGCGCGGGACGCCGAACGAGTTCGCGGTCGTGTTCATCGTGCCCCCGCGCAAGAGCATGAAGCTCGGAAGCTCGACGCCGCCCCACACGTCGATGGCACAGCTGATGGTCGCGTGGTTCGTGCCGTCGCCCCCGGCGACCGCGAGCACATCGATGCCGTCCTTCTTCAGGCCCTCGCAGACCGAGCGCAGCTCCTCGAGCGTGCTCGCCGTCCGAACGACGCCGTGCGTTCCCACGATGCGCGCGAGACGGTCCACGAGCCCAGGGTCGCGCGCGTTCTTTTTGGCGAACGGATTGAGGACGACGCCGATGCCGGACACGCTCTTGCTCCTGCGCGGACCGCGCCCCGTCGCGATCAGAACCTTCCGACCAGTGCAGCCGCCGGCGCAATGGACAAGCCGCGAAATGTCAGCTTGTTCGCTCCGACGTCGAAGCGAGCGAAATGCGCCGCGCCGTCGAGCTCGAGCACCGCGGCCAAGCGGCCGAGCCCAACCTGCACGCCGATGAGCCCGCCGAGGCTCTCGTGCTCGCCGACGATCCCGTCGCTACGCACGATGTCGGGTACCAGCGGATCGACCGGCAACACGCGCTCGCCTTCGAGCCGGTCGACGCCGACGCGCGCCCCGAGCCAGAGCTCGTAGACCCCAGCGCTCGAGCGCCAGCCTACGACAAGCGGCACGTCGCCTCCAAAGCCGCCGACGCGCGCCCCGGACGCGGAGTCGCGGACGGAGATGACGCCGCTCCCCGCGAGGCCGACGCTCAGCGAGAACCTCCGTCCGAGATCGAAGGCTCGCCGCCCGTCGACGCGGACCGCGCGGCCCGTGTAGGCGAGCCCGGCCTCGAACGAAGAGCCGAGCCCGACGCGCGCCGACACGACGGGAGCGAGCCCAGGCGCGACGGCGCTCTCTTCGACGAGCTCTACGTCCGCGGAGTCGCCATCGGCCAAGGTAGTCTCGAGCAGCGCGCCCGAGAAGCCGGCCGCGACGCTCATGTCGCCTCGCGCGAGCGCATGCGCCGAGTGCACGAGCGGTACCGAGCCACCACAGGCGGTCGCGAGCGAGAGCGCGGCGAGACCGACGAACGCACGCACCTGCTCCACGGGCGAACGCGGCGCGCGAGGCTCGCTCGTCACGGGGCCACGACTTCGGCGAGGCCGCTCACGATGCGCCCGATCTGGGCCTCGTTCACGGCGCAGACCGCGACGCGGAGCGCGCCCGCCGTCGGCACGAGGAAGAGGCCGCGCTCGCGCATCCGGCTCGAGTGCAAGACGGGATCGGCGCTGAAGACAGTCGTGAAGAAGCCACCGTCGTACCGCGGGTAACGAACGTGAGCCGCCGTCGCGAGCGCGTTCCAGACTTCGACGCGGCGCGCAAGGAGGGCAACGAGCTCGGCGCGCTCTTGCCGGACGTTCTTGGCGAGGTCGGGCTCGGAGAGGAGCCGCGCGACCGCCGCCATGCCGGCAGCGTTGCAGTTGGACCAGAGGCCGCGGCACGAGTAGGTGAGCGCGCTCGTGACCCGCGTGCGCTGCTCGGCATCCGGCACCAACGCGACGAGCGCACCGATGCGCTGCCCGTAGAGCGCGAAGGCCTTCGACGCGGACCACGCGAAGAGCACGAGCGCCTTGCCGGCGAGCTTGCATGCCGTCGCGATGCAACGCGAGAGCGCGTCCGGCCGAAAGTCGCCGTAAGCGATGTCGAGCACGACGGTGACGGGCGCGCGCGCGGCGTGCCGCTCGATTACCGCGACGATGGCGTCGAGCTCGTTCGCGTCGAGCGAGTAGCCGGTCGGGTTGTGGCAGGGCGTGTTCAGGAGAAACAGCGCGCGGCCTTGCTTCTCGACGTGCTCGCCGAGCTTGCGGTCGGCCTCTTCGACGTTGAAGCCCCCGTCCGGTGCGAACATCTCGAAGGTCTCAAGCTTGCGTCCGGACTCCTCGGCGATGGTGCGGTACGGCGCCCAGAAGTACGAGCTCGTGAGCGCGACCTGCCCGGGCTCGAGAAAATCGTCGATCGCCAGCCGAAGTGCGCCGGTCCCACCGGGCGTCGCCACGCACGTCGCGTGCTCCGCGACGCCGTACTCGCCGAGCAGGTCGTCGATCACGGCCTGGCGATACGCGGACAGCCCAGGGATCGGCGCGTAGTTCGCGACGGCCTCGAACGGCAAGCTCGAGAGGACCTTGGCGACGGTCGGCATGATTGCGAGGCGCCCGTCGTCGCCGAGCAGCGCGCCAATCGTCGCGTTGACGACGTCCTCGCCTGCCGCCGCACGGCGCACTGCCTCGGCGTTGAGCGAAAAAATGGGGTCGTCGCCTGGGCGACTGCGGCGCGACGCAATCAAGAACTCCATGAGGGGCGCATCCTACCGCCACGATCGTTCGGAATCGAGGCCCGAACACCACACGCACTTCACGGCGGCCCGAAAATCACCGGCGTCTCGTGGGCTGGCACGCGCGAGGGCGTGGGCACCGGAAGCGCAGCCGCGACGCCGGCGGGCGGGCTTGCACCGGCGATGCCGGCGGCGGGAGTTTTTCAACAACCTGCTAGAGTCGCTCCCATGAAACGGGCTCGTCGCAATGACTCGCTCTCGCTCCTCTTGGTCGCTGCCGCGTCGCTCTCGGCGTGCGGAGGCTCGTCGAGCGAGAGCCCGTGGCCGGTCGAACCGAGCGGGCACGAGCAGGGGCCGGTAGGCGAGGTGCGCGACGATCGCTTCGACCTTTCGAAAGTCCCGAGCCGTTACGGCGAGGGCACGAGCGACGCGGCGACGGTGAAGGACGCGGCGACAGGGAAGGACGCGGCGACAGGGAAGGACGCGCCCGCCGAGCCCACGCCACCACGCTGATCCGAGGCTCGCGACGCGCCGTTCGATCACTCGGTCCTCGATTCTGACGGGTCGAGGCACTATGGCGCGGTCGATGAACGCGGACGCCAAAGCAGCCCTTCCGCCGCCGGGGGCGCGCGACGCCCTGCACGTCGTCGACCTGTCGAACTACGTGTTCCGCGCCTACCACGCGCTGCCGCCTCTCAGCGCGCCTTCGGGTGAGCCGACGAACGCGACCCTCGGCACGCTCAACATGCTCGGCCGCATGATCGAGGATCGGCAGCCTCGCTACCTGGCGGTCGTGATGGACGCGCCCGGGAGGGGCTTTCGGGGCGAGCTCGCCGCGAGCTACAAGGCGCACCGGCCGCCGACGCCACCGGACCTCGTCGTGCAGCTCGAGCGCTGCCGACAGCTCGTCGAGGCGTACCGCGTGCCGATCTTTCGCCGCGACGGCTTCGAGGCCGACGACCTCATCG
>SYFR01000499.1 GCA_005800325.1 Myxococcales bacterium
CGACCTCGAAGTCGAGCGCGCAGGCGCCATCGACCGTCGCGACGCACGCCGCCGTGCACGACACCGCGTCGCGACGCTCGCCGACGAAGCCGAGCACGCTCACTCCCCGCGCGCTCACGGTGTGCGCGCTGCCGGTGAACGCTTGGCGAAACGGCGTGCCTTCGCCCTCGATGGGCCCGGGCATCATGGCGTCGAGCGAGCCCGCGACACGCACCCGCGCGACGGCGCCCGCGAGCACCGTGTCCTCGAGACCGGGCAGCCACGGCGTGGTCGGCGCGACGACGCACACCGCCTCGAGCGCAGAGTCGGTCGTCCGCCAGGCCTGCGCGAGGACCACGCGCGCGCCCGGCACCATCGAGACGTCGACGTGCGACGGCTCGCTCACCGTCGCGCCGAGCGGCACCACGAGGTCGAGCGCGAAGGCCGGCACACCGTTGGATTCGAGCCGCACCGGACTTGGCGAAGCCGCGAGGAGGCTCCCGCTATGCATCCGCGTCGCGCCGCGACGTCGCGGGCGAAGAGGTCCCGAGCGCGTCGAGCGCACGCACGAGCTCCTCGCGCACATCGAGCAGCCCCGTGCGAAGCATGCGGATCTCGCTCAGCGACGGGTCGGACTCGTCGAGCGGCTCGATGCCATCCGTGCGCAGGCGTCGCTTCGCGCCCACGATGGTGTAGCCGTGGCCGTAGAGCAGCTCGCGCACCTTGAGGAGGGTGTCGACATCGCGACGCGAATAAACGCGCTGCCCGGTGCGCGACTTCTCGGGCCTCACGGACCGAAACTCGGTCTCCCAGTAGCGCAGCACGTGCGGCTCCACGCCGACGATGCCGGCGACCTCGCCGATGCGAAAAAATAGCTTGTCCGGCAGCCGCTGCGACAACGCTTCACCCACGCGAACTCAACGGAACGATCCCGCCCTGAGCCGCGCCCGACTCAGTCCTTGGCCTGCGCGTCGTGCGACGCCGCCGAACGCGCGACCGCGGCGCGATCGCGATTGAGCACCTGCTTGAGCAAGTGACTCGGCTTGAAGGTCAGGACGCGGCGCGACGCGATGACGATGGGATCGCCCGTCTGCGGATTGCGTCCCTGGCGCTGCCGCTTGTCGCGGAGAATGAAGTTGCCGAACCCGGAGATCTTGACGGTCTCTCCGCGCCCGAGCGTCTCCTTCACGAGCTCGAAGATGAGGTCGACGAGGTACGCCGCCTCCTTCTTCGAGAAGCCCCCGAGACGATCGTACACGGCCTGCACGAGCTCGTACTTCGTCGTCCGCCTCGTTTTCTCGGCGTTGTCCATCACCCTCTCCGAAGGCGGGTACGATGCCAGGGAACTCCAATAAACTCCAGACCTTCGTCACGCGGGGAGGGCCGGCCCCCCAGACTCGGCCCCCGCGCCGCGTAGCTCGCGCGGCGGAGCTCGGTGGCGCGAGCCGTGACCGCTGCTGCTCTCCGTGGCTACGCCGCAAGCTCGGTCGCGACCGCCGCATCCGCCGCGTCGGTCGTCGGCGACGCCATCGCGGCGAGCTCCGGCACAGGGGTCGCCTTCGTGGTCCGCGCGACCTGCTCGGCGACGACGAGATACGCAATGTAGAGGTAGCCCGCCGTGAACAGCCCCACGAACGGCGTTACGAACCAATGCCCGTTCACGACGCTGAGCACGACACTCGACGCGGAGACGCCGCCGAGCGCGAGCTCCGCCCAAGGCATCGGCGTGCGGGCATGGTAGCGGCCGCGGCTGTTGCCGGCCTTCGGCGTGCGAACGAACTCGCCGCCGCCCGTGGTGAGGCCGGCGTCCACCGCCGTCGTCAGATGCGGCGCGAGCCCGGCACCGAGCGCGACGAGCGCCGGCAAGAGCTTGATCGCGCCCAGGCGCGAGCGCCCCTGCGCCGACTCGGCCACCATGTAGAACGAGGCGAGGGAGCTCATGGGCGCCATGCACATCGGCAAGTCGAAGAGCAGCATCGTCTTCCAGTCGCTCGCGTCCACGAGCAAAAGCACTGGAAGCAAGAGGAGCGAGAGCACCACCATCAACGGATAGGTGAAGTGCGGCGTCAGGTGGAAGAACGCCTCGATGCGCTGGCCGACCGAGAGGCCGCTCTCTTTCGCGAGCACGCGCCGCAGGAGCTTGCGCGCCGTCTGCACGGTGCCCTTCGCCCAGCGGAACTGTTGGGCGCGAAGCGCAGCGATCTCTTCCGGAAGCTCGGCCGGCGAGACCACGTCGGGTCGGTAGATGAAGCGCCAGCCGCTCAGCTGCGCGCGGTAGGAGAGGTCGAGATCTTCGGTGAGCGTGTCGTGCTGCCATCCGCCTGCGTCGGCGATGGCGGCCTTGCGCCACATGCCGCCCGTGCCCGAGAAGTTGAAGAGCAGCCCGCCGCCCGAGCGCGCGCGGTTCTCGACGAGGTGGTGGCCGTCGAGCATGAGCGCCTGGATCCGCGTGAGGATCGACGCGTCGCGATTCAGGTGGGCCCAGCGTGCCTGGACCATCGCCACCTTCGGATCGCGGAAATGCCCGACGATCGCGCGGCAGAAGTCGCCACGGGGGACGAAATCCGCGTCGAAGATGGCGACGAGCTCGCCCTTGGCCGTCTTGAGCCCGTTGTCGAGGGCGCCGGCCTTGTAGCCGACGCGATCGACGCGGTGCACGTACTCGGCGGAGTGCCCGCGCTTCTTCAGCAGCTCGACGTGCGCGCGCGCGATGGCTCGCGTCTCGTCGGTCGAGTCGTCGAGCACCTGGATGTGCAGCTTCTCGCGCGGGTAGTCCATCTGCGCCACCGACTCGAGCAAGCGAGCGACGACGGTCGACTCGTTGAAGATCGGTAGCTGAATCGTGACCATCGGCAGGTCGCGGTCCGCCACGTATACGCCCGCGTGCTCGGCGACACGCTCGAGCTGCCGACGATGACGCCAGCACAGCAAGACGAGGTGAGCGCGGTGCAGGCCGTAGGTGCTCAGGACGAGAAGCACGAAGAAGTAAGCGATCGATAGCGCGAGCGTCATGGGGATCTCTCGGTCGGCGAGCTCTGGCTCGCCACACTGGGCGCCGTCTTAACACCCGGCCCTTGGGCAATTGTCATCGGCTTGTATTTCTTTGCACCTCGCTGTCAGGCGCGGGTCTATAACTGCGAGATGTTTCGTAAATTTGGCGTTGTTCCGCGCGCAGGGTCCGCCAGTTTTCGCGTGCCGCGCGCCGTCCTGCTCGCGTCGCTCTGGTCGGCGACGGCGATGTCCGCGTGCGTCTTCGACCGAGCCCCGAAGGACCTCGGCAGGACCCCGCCGGGGACGGGCGCGCGCGTCCGCTACGACCTCGCCAACAAACCGCTGCCGGCGATCCCGCTCCCGAACGACACGGCGACGTGGCCGGATCCGACGAGTCGCACCGGCGTGCGCGTCAACGCCAGCTTGGTCGCGCCGACGACGATCGAGCAGCAGGCGCGCGAGCGCTTCAGCAAGATGGAGGGCTGGGGCACCTTCTCGCCGCTGTCGGTCTCGTTCGACGTCGAGGCGGCGCCGGGGGCGACGAGCATGCCGACCGCTGCGGCGCTCGACCTCGGCAACGTCGCGACGCGCCATCGCGGCGACGACTACGACTTCGCGAACGACGCCGTCTACCTCGTGAATCTCAAGACCGGCGTGCCGATGGTGCTCGACCTCGGCGACGGCAGCTTCGACTACACGCTGAAGAAGCTCGACTCCTACTGGGCCAACGACACCCGCGACAGCGAGCGCAACCTGCTCTTCGAGACGATCGATGAGACGAACGGCGGAGCGGTCACCGAGTACGCGCCCGAGCACGACACCGACTTCGACGGGCTGCTCGATGTGCCGAACCTCGATAACCCGAAGGCGTGCCCGAGCCCCGACGCGATCTGCGACGACCGTGAGAGCGGCGACGTCTACGACACCACCGAGTGCAAAGAGAAGCGCCGCGAGCGGGATCGCTGCATCGCCGACCACTTGCTCACCTTCTACGAGCGCCAGACCGACACGCTGATCATGCGGCCGCTCTTGCCGCTCGACGAAATGACGCGCTACGCCGTCGTCGTCACCGACCGACTCGTCGATCGCGAGGGCAAGCCAGTCCGCTCCCCGTTCGATCACGTCTTTCACCCGACGCAGCGCCACAGCGCCGAGCTCGTCGAGACGGTGCTCAACAACGGCGCGCTCGCGAGCTACTTCGGGGATCTGTCGGGGACGGGCCTCGAGCACGTCGCGTTCCTCTGGTCGTTCACGACCCAGCCGACGGTCGACGACATGAAGCGCCTGCGCGACGGGCTCTTCGGCGAGGGGCCGTTCGCGCGCTGGGCCGACGCCTACCCGGCCGAGCTCGAGGTGCAGCGCGCCGTCGGGCTCGTCGACGGGCTCGCGAGCGGCGCCGAGGACGCACCCGGGTGGCAAACGAGCGAGCTCGGCAAGAAGGCCGGCTGCGCCGAGAAGGCCGAGAACCTCTTCGTCGTGGAGTACGACGCGATCAAGAACGAGCTCGAGGCGCTCTTGACCGAGGGCTTCGGCCTGGGCGCGGGCCCTGGCACGAGCCTGCTCATGCGACGCTTCGACGCGATCAGCCACATGGTGATCGCCACGTTCAAGTCACCCTACCTGCTCGAGGGCGGACCGAGCTCCACCGATCCGAACGCCGCGTTCGACGTGAACTACGTCACGGGCGAGGGCACCGAGTCGAGCGACACGGTGCAGGTGTGGATGATCGTGCCGAAGGAGACGGCCCAGCACCAGCAGCCGTTCGATGTGAACATCTACGGCCACGGCTACACCGGCAATTTCCTGGAGATGATCTTCTACGCCGGCAACCTCGCCGAGCACGGCGTCGCCACCGTCGGGATCAACGCGATGGGCCATGGGCTCGTGCTCGACAGCGCCACGCGCACCGCGGCGGGCGCGGCGCTCGGCGGCGCGTGCTTCAAGCCGTTCGCGGACGCGCTGCAGCTCGCCCGAACGCGCGACCTCAACCGCGACGGCGAACAGGACTCGGGCGGCGACTTCTGGTCGAGCTACCTCTTTCACACGCGCGACGGCGTGCGGCAGTCGATCCTCGATCATCTGCAGCTGGTGCGCATCATGCGAGCCTTCGGGGGAGACGGCGGGATGCGCTGCCGTGACGACGGCAACAAGGGCAAGAGCGTGGCGGCGTGCGACGCGAACGGCGACGGAACTCCCGCAATTTTCGGTGATTTCGACGATGACGGCCGTCCCGACCTCGGCGGTCCGGACTCGACCTACGGCACGTGGGGCGAGTCGCTCGGGGGGATCCTGAGCGCGATCCACGGCGCCATCGACGCCTACGTCACGAGCGCGGTGCCGGGCTCGGGCGGCGGCGGCCTCACGGACGTCGGCGTGCGCTCGTTCCAAGGGGGCGTCGTCGAGGCGGTGCTGCTCCGGATCTGGGGCCCCTTGCTCGTCACCGTGCCCGCGACCGCGCGCAAGCCATGCACCCCGACGAGCACCGACGGCGACCGCTGCACCGTGTGCGGCGAGAGTCAGCTCAGCCTGCGCTACATCCTGCCCGACGTGAACGGCACGGGCGAGGTCGAGGCCGCGTGCCTCGAGCCGTCCGACGTCGCCGACACGACGGTGCTCGTCCGCAACCTCGACAACGGCGAGGTCCGCTGCGCGAGCGTCGACGACAAGAGCCGCTTCCGCGTGGGCTTGCCGTCGACGACGGGAGATCGCGTGCACGTGACGTTCTGGCAGGGCAAGCACAAGGTCAAGAGCTACGACGGGTGCGAGCTCCTCCCCGACACCAAGCTCGTCACGACGGTCGCGGCATGGGGCAAGGGACGCGTCGCTGAAGGCACCGCGAACGGCGCGGGCAGCGCGACCTGCGAGCATGCGACCTGCTCGGTGTTTCAGGGGCGCTTCTTCGGCGAGGGCAAGCCGCTCACGTCACCGGGCGACGGCTACGGCATCATCCGACAGACGCCCGCGCTCCGCAGATTTCTTGGGCTGGCGCAGGCTGCGCTCGAGCCGGGCGATCCGATAAGCTTCGCGCCGTACTACGCGCTAAAATCGATGACTGACCCGTTCGGTGAGCCGATCGCGCCGCACGCCGTGCTCACGCTGAACACCATCGGCGACATGAACGTTCCGTTGAACGCGGGGATCGCGTTCGCGCGCGCCACCGGTGCCCTACCGTTCTTGCGGCCCGATCAGGCGGCGCTCTACCCCGAGTACCTCGACTACGTTACGCCCGAGCCGCTGTACGTCGCGCTCGGCGGTCGCACGCCGAACCGCGATTTGATCGAGAACCACGTCGTCGAGGGGATCGCCAAGCTCGCGCGCCACCCGGCGAGCGCCGAGTGCGCCGCGAGCCAGAACGCGGCGACCGCGGACGCGACCTACCTCGACAAGGGCGGCGCCGCGCGCGCGTGCTTCCCGACCGGATGCACCGAGGCGACCGAGGGGAGCGGCACGCCACTCTGCTACTCGGGCACGCACTGCGATTTCATGGCGTCGCGCTGCGTCGCGAACGCGCTCGGCCAGGACAAGTGCGACGAGGCGCTCTACGACGCCGACGATCTCGACGAGGGCAAGCACCGCTATTTCGAGCACGCGGCGCCCGTTCCGCACCGGCTCGCGCGACTCACGGGCTCGGCCGCGACGCTCCCCCTCGACGAGGTGTGGGGCCCGCGCCTCCGTGGCGTGCCCTACTCCGCCGACGCGACGGCGTACGCTCCGAAGGCAGCGCCCGCGGGCCGGCTCACCGCGCTGCTCGACGCGTACACGGTCCCCGAGGGCGAGCACTGCTTCGTCAACGGTGAGCCGTGCCAGGGCTTCGACCACGGCACGTACCTCACGAACCTCGTCGCGCGCTTCTTTCAGTCCGACGGCACGGACCTCTACTACCTCTCGCACCCGACCACGCACCACTGCCTCGCGGCCGAGACGCCGAGCTGCGACTACGCCGCGGCCAAGTGACGCACGCGCTACAAAACGGGCGTAAAAAGCGAGCGACTAGAGCTTCCCCTTGCCGCCGAACAGCCGATCGCGCGCATACGCGAGCTGGCTCTTCGCGACCTCTTTCGCCGCGTCGAGCGCGTCTCCCTGCCGCGCTGAGCTGCGCGAAAAGAGTCGGCCCGACTCGTAGAGCACGCGGCACTCGCCTCGCTTGAGCTTGCCGCTCGAGGTCTTCGGCAGGACGCCCACGTCGAGCGCCACGACCTCGTCGACGGAGAGCCCCGTCGCGATGCGCACCGCGCGCTGAACCGCGGCGCTGATGCCGTCGCGCTCCGAGGCGCCCGTCACGCTGGTCTCGAAGCAGAGCACGATGCGCTCGCGATCGTTGAGCGGCTTCAGCGTGCCGAAGGCGATGACGCTGCCCTTGCGGACGCTCGCGACCGAGCCTGCCTCCCACTCCAGATCCTGGGGGTAGTAGTTGCGGCCGTTGACGATGATGAGCTCCTTCGAGCGGCCGCAGACGTGGACCTCGCCGCCCGCCAGGTAGCCGAGGTCACCCGTCTTGAGCCAGCCGCCCGCGAATGCCTGCTGCGAGAGCTCGGGCTCGTTGAAGTAGCCGCTCGTCACGCTCGGGCCGCGCAGGCGGATCTCACCGACCACGCGCTCACCGAGCGGACGCGCGCTCGACTCGTCGTCGAGTGCGAAAATGGCGAGGTCGTGGTCCTCGAAGCTCGGCCCGCACGAGACGACCTCCACCGTGTGCGACGCCTGAGCCGTCCTCGGCGGCGGCTCGGCGATGCCCTTCTCGGCGAGCGTGCCGGCGTCGATGGTATCGACGGAGAGGCCGCTCTGGACGCGTCGAAACGAAATCGCGAGCGTCGCCTCCGCCATGCCGTAGCAGGGCATGAGCGCGCGCCTGTCGAAGCCGTAGGGCGCGAATTTCTCGGTGAACGCGACGAGGTTCGCCGCGCGGATGGGCTCGGCGCCGCAGCCGGCGACGCGCCAGCTCGAGAGATCGAGGCCCTCGAGCTCGGCGTCGCGGATGCGCTTGCAGCAGAGCGCGTAAGCGAAGTTCGGCCCGAACGAGATCGTGCCTCGGTGGCGCGAGAGGGCCTCGAGCCAGCGGACCGGCCGCTTCAGGAACATGAACGGCGGCAGAAAGGTCACCGTGTTCCGGTGGTAGAGCGGCCCGAGCACGAAGCCGATGAGCCCCATGTCGTGGTAGAGCGGAAGCCACGAGACGCCGCTGTCGACGCCGTCCTCGATGCCGATGCCGAGGCGCATGAACGCATGCACGTTGTGCGCGACGTTGCCGTGAGTGACAACGACGCCCTTCGGCGCGGACGTCGAGCCGCTCGTGTATTGAAGGAACGCCGTGTCGTCGAGCGACAACGTCGCAGGCCGCAGCGGCTCTTCCGAGCGGCGAATGGACTCGACGGCGACGACGGCCTTGAGCTCGGTGGCGCGCGCCTGAACCGTGCCGAGCAGGCGCTTGATCCCGTGATCGGCGAGCACGAGCTTCGCGCCGCTCTTCATCACGATGTGCAGCGTGTTTTCGAGGTAGCCGTCGAGCTTTCGCAGCCCCGCGGGCGGGTAGATCGGCACCGGCACGATGCCGGCCCGCACGGCGCCGAGAAACGCGAGCACGAAGTCCTGGTTGTCCGGCAAGACGAGCGCGACGCGGTCGCCCTTCTCGAGCCCGAGCGCCTGCATCGCGCCGCCGAACCGCGCCGTCGCTCGCTCGATGCCCGCGAAGCTGAAGAACGGCTCGGCGAGGCTCGCCTCGTCGATGAAGCGAAAGCCGTTGCGCGCGCTCGTCGCGGCGTCCTCGAGCGCCTTCGCTATCGTGCGAAGAGGCGGCGTCATGGCTCGGCCCCTCCGCCCGCAACGCCGGACGCATCGGCCTCGTCGAGCTTGCCGGCCTCTCGCAGCATCTTCACGATGGTGAGCGAAACGTCACCGAACGTCACGACGTCGCGCAGCTCGCCGTCGGTGATGGTGAGCCCGAACTCGTCCTCGACGTCGGCCACGAGCTCCATCACGCCGAGCGAGTCGATGCCGAGCTCGGCGATCTTCTGCTCCTCGCCGACGTGGCTGAAGTCCTTCTCCGCGATCTCGGTCGCCATC
>SYFR01000500.1 GCA_005800325.1 Myxococcales bacterium
GCCCGCGGCGGTGCGGCGTTCTCGATGCGCCAGGTCACGGGCTGCCCGATCAAGGCGATCGGCGTCGGCGAGAAGCTGGACCAGATCGAGGAGTTCCATGCCGAGCGGGTCGCGTCCCGCATCCTCGGCATGGGCGACGTCGTCGGCCTCATGCAGGACTTCGAGCGCGTCGTCGACGAGAAGAAGGTCGAGAAAGACGCCGCCAGGATGCTCTCGGGCGAGTTCACACTCGACGACTTCCTCGAGCAGATCTCGATGATTCAGCAGATGGGATCGCTGCGCGAGCTCGTCGACAAGCTCCCCCTCGGCGGCATGCTCCCCGCCGGGCTGCCCGACAACCTCAACCTCGACGACAGCGAGCTCGTCCGCATTCGCGCCATCATTCAGTCGATGACGCGCTCCGAGCGCGTCGACGCCTACCTGCTGATCCGCGAGCCCGGCCGCACCAAGCGCATCTCCAAGGGCTCGGGCACGACCGAACAGCAGGTCACGGCCGTCGTGCAGCAGTTCTTGTTCATGAAGCAGATGATGGGGTCGATGGGGCAAGACCTCGGGATGCTCGGCAACATCCCCGGCATGAAGGGGATCGCCAGCATGCGCAAGATGCGCAAGCTGATGCAGAAGAGCGGCGGGGGAATGCCCGGGATGCCAGGCATGGGCATGCCGGGAATGCCAGGCATGCCGGGAATGGGAATGCCAGGCATGGGGATGCCATTCGGAATGCCAGGGATGCCAGGGATGCCAGGAATGGGAATGCCGGGGATGCCAGGGATGCCAGGAATGGGAATGCCATTCGGAATGCCGGGGATGGGAATGCCGGGGATGGGGGGCCACGCAGGCGGCGGCGATCCGAAGCGAGCCCCCGCGAGCCCCCAGGACCGCAACGCGCTGAAGGCGGCGCGACGCCGGCAGCGAGACGCGCGCAAGAAGGGCCGCAAATAGCGGCGTTCGCAGAGCCGACTGGCAAGCGCGACCGGCAGCTTCCCCGACGGGCAAGCGCCCCGACTGGCAAGCACCCCGACGGGCAAGCGCCCCGACTGGCAACTACCCAACATGGCGCGGAGAGTCCACCACCTCGACTGTTGCCCCATGCGCCCGCTCACCGAGCGGCTCGTGCACGGCGCTGGCTCGCTCTTTCGCCGCGGACGCCTGGTCGCCCACGTGGTCGTGATCGAGACCGACGCGGGCCTCGTGCTCGTCGACTCGGGGATCGGGCTCGCCGACATCGCCGAGCCTGCGAAGCGTCTCGGCCGCGGGTTTCTCTCGGCCGCGGGGCCGCTGCTCGATCCCGAGCGCACCGCCCTCCGCCAGCTCGAGGCGCTCGGTTACCGCCCGAGCGACGTGCGGCACATCGTCTTGACGCACCTCGATCTCGACCACGCCGGCGGGATCGGGGACTTTCCCACGGCGACCATTCACGTGCTCGCGACCGAGCACGCCGCCGCCATGGCTCGCGTCACCCGCGGCGAGAGAGAGCGCTACCGCCCGCAGCAGTTCGCGCACGGACCGCGCTGGCAGCTCCACGAGGCGTCGGGCGGAGAGCGCTTCTTCGGCTTTGAGCTCGCGCGCGCCGTCGTCGAGCCCGAGGTGCTGCTCTTGCCGGCGCATGGGAGTTCACGACGGGCCTCGGCGCGCTGACCGTGGTGGATGTCGGCAACGACATGGAGACTTGGTACGCGTGTGTGCCGCCGGGCTGCAGCGAGATCAACTACACTCCGAGCAAGTCGCAAGGGGGATTCGCCATGGTGTTTGACGAGCCTGACGTCCCCCTCGACGGCGAAGCGCTCGTGACCCCCGAGCTCGACGCGACCGCCCTCGCGAGCGTGCGGCTCGAGTTCGACCACGACTACTACGACTACGCGAGGTGTGCCGAGAAGATCGCCGTTCAATATTCGCTCGACGGCACCGCGTGGACCGACGTGATGAGCTGGACCCATTCGGTCTCCGCGCACGAGAAGCTCGATCTCAGCGCCCAGGTCGCCGGCAAGAAGTTCCGCATCCGCTTCGTGTACGACGACGATACGGTCCAGACCGATTGCTATGCCTGGGATTGGCGCATCGACGACGTGCTCATCTACTGAGCGGCAGCGCCAACAGCCATCCGCGGCGGGCAGCGTTGACGCCCGCCGCGGAGCGCCCCTTCATCCGTCGATGAGCCAGGAGCCAGCCTCGAGGTACGCGCGCATGTCGGCGACGAAGCGGAGCGCGACGGCCGCCTCTTCTTCGGCACCCTCGTGGGTGAAGGCGAAGCTCCGCGTGTAATCCGCCGCCTCGCGAAAGCCCTGCAGCCGCTTCAGATCCTTGGCGCGGGCGGGCGTGATTTTTCCGGGCCGCACCAGCTGCTCGGAGAAGAGCGCGTGAAGGCCGCGATGCGTCGTCGCCTCGACGCCCTCGGTGAGCAACGCCGCGCACGCGAAATGGAATGCCGCGTAATAGAGCCGCGTGACGGCGTCGTCGTAGAGGCCCAGCGCAATGAGCTCGGTGCCGGCGCGAAGAGCGTTGTTGCCTTTACGCACCTCGTCAGCGATGTGAGCTTTGCGGTTCGCTCCCGTCACAGCGGGATCCCCTTTTCGGCGATCGCGATGGCGATGCCGAGCTCGGTCGCTTGCGCGCGAGCCATCTGCTCCGAGCTCCACGGCAGCACCGACAGATCGACGCCACGATCCACGGACACGTCGGCGACGAGCTGGACGACTTCGGCACGTTCGCGTTCGGTCAGACCGAGGACGACCACCGAGAGATCCACATCCGAACCAGCGTGCGGGTCGCCCCAGGCGTACGAGCCAAACAGGACGACGCTCTCGAGACGCTCGGCGAACCGCTGCAAGAGCCGTGTCTTTGCGTCCACAACGGCCTGGTCAAGTCGCGTTGGGAGCACGCTCGCCATGCCTTCACGGTAGCACCGCGCTCGAAGCCGCCGCGACCGAAAGGGAGTGTCTCGCTGTCGTGCGTACGAAACAGGAACCCCTCGCGCCGCGGCTCGGCGCGCCGCCGACGTGCGCCAAGCTTCGACCGACACGGCCAGGCGCGGTAGGGTGGAGCGGTATGACGCTGGGAGTACGGCGCTGGCTGGGGATCAAGAACCTCGTGATCGACGCGGTGGAGAAGACCACCGACTTGGTTCAAGACGCCCACGAGTCGGCCCTCCGGCGTAGCTACGCGGTGGCCAAGTGGATCGAGCCGCTCGAGAAGCCGGCAGCGCTCTTGGAGCCGATTCATCGGCTCACGGTGGCCACGGTGTTTGCCAGGATCCGCCTCACCAACCGCGCGGTGGGGGCGCTCATCGACGAGGGGGCTCGGCTCGCGCGGGCGATGGCGGGCGCGCCGAACGACGAGTGCGTCATCGAAGAGGACGCGGGACCCCCGATGCGCTCGGATGCGCTCGGCAGCGCGGCGTGGTTTCGCGATGCCGCGCTCGGCGCGGTCAACGGCGCCGTGGGGGACTACCTCGCCGAGGAGGGCAACGCCCTCGGACTCGAGATGACCCTGCGCCACGACGGCGCGGAGCTGCCCCTCGATCCCGCGCGTCTCGCGGCCGCGCTGCCACACGCCAGCCCGAAGATTTGCGTGTTCGTTCATGGCCTCGCCTGCACCGAGTGGTCGTGGAGCGCCTTCGCCGAGGCGAGCCACGGCGACCCTGCGGTCAACTACGGCACGCTCCTCGCGCGCGATCTCGGGCTCACGCCGATCTACGTTCGCTACAACTCCGGACTCCACATCTCGCACAATGGCCGGCGGCTGGCGGAGCTCGTCGATGAGCTGTGCGCGGCTTATCCCGTCGCGGCGGAGCAGGTGGTGCTGATCGGCCACAGCATGGGCGGCCTCGTCGCGCGCAGCGCTTGTCATTACGCATCGGAGTCCGCGCGGCCGTGGCTGGCGAAGCTCCGCCACGTGGTGTGCATTGGCTCGCCGCACCTGGGCGCGCCGCTCGAGAAGGCGAGCCATGCGCTGACCTCGGTATTGCGGCTCTTCGACACTCCTGGCACGCAAATTCCCGCACGGATCCTCGACGCCCGCAGCGTGGGCATCAAGGATCTGCGCCACGGCTATGTCATCGATGACGACTGGGTCGACGACGCGCGCACGCAGCTGCCGTTCGTGCCGCACGCCACCTATGGCTTCATCGCTGCCAGCGTGACCGCCAATCCGGAGCATCCCATGGGCACCTTGGTCGGCGATCTCTTGGTGCGGGTCGTCAGCGCCACCGGCGCTCATCCCGAACCCGCGCAGCGTATCCCGTTCGCGCTCGACCATGGCGCCGTCGTCGGCGGCCTATCGCACCTACGCCTCGCCAACCACCCCGACGTCTACGCGCAGCTCCGCAAGCTGCTGGCCCCGAACGCGGGCGGCTGAGTCGCGAGCCAGGCGCGCCGTCACGACCTCGCAGGCTGCACGAGGCTCCCATGCAGGTCGACGCGCGTGTAGCATCGACGGATGTGCGACCCTCGACCGCTGCGGCGCTTCTTGTTCGCCGCGTCCGCGCTGACGTTGCTCGAGCTCGCCTGCTCCGCACAAGATAGCGCGACGAACCCAGCGCTCGGGAGCGGTGGTGCTGGCGGCGGCGGCGGAATGGCTGTCAGCTCGAGCGCAAGCAGCTCCGTCAGCGCCACGGCCGCCGGTGGTGCCGTCTCGTTCAACGAGTGCGACTCCGACGGCCAAGAGGAGCCCTGCTACGATGGCGACGCCAAGCACGCGGGCGTCGGGGCGTGCGTCTTTGGCAAGCGCGTCTGCATGGCCAATGGCGAGTTCCTCTCCTGGGGTGAGTGCGAGGGCTGGGGGAGCCCTGGCGTGGAGCAATGCGGCGATGAGCTCGACAGTGACTGCGACGGCGACAAGAACAACGGTTGCTTCGGGTGCGATGGCGTCTCGTTGCTCTGGAGCGATCCCTTCAAAGATGGGTCCCTGCGCCTCAAGAAGCTGGAGACCGCCGCTTTCGACGCCGGGCCCCAAAAGCACTCGTGGATTTGCTCGCAAGACGCGGGGCGCATCAATCCTTGCGGCGACACCGTCATCCAGCTCAGCGGCGGAACACCGACCGTGATCGGCGGTGGCGGCATCGGGCCGAGCTCCAACACGAATCCGAAAATCAAGGTAGAAGGGCAGCTCACCGACGACATCTGGATGCTGGTGGACTGCTCCTACGGTCCGGTAGCCGTAGAGCTGGACGTCCCCAACGCCGACGTCACCATCACGACCAAGGGCGGAGGCGACCTCCTCTTGGGCGGCAACGTCCGCGCGCTCACGGTGGTCGTGAAGGATGATGTGGTCCTCCAGTCTCCGCTCAACGCCTACGGGCCAGTGCTCTTCTGGTACAAAGACTTCACGATCGGGCCGGGCGCCAACATCAATATAGGAATGGGCGGCGGGCTTACGTTCCAGGGCAGCGGCGGCATGGCCGGTCCGTCACCCGCGCCACTCGACCCGCCCGCGGGCTGCCCCTGATCGCCAAGACCGCTCCCGGCGAATAGGACGACCACGGCGCTGCGCTCGGTGATTTCGGCGACGAGAGAGCGCCGTCCGCTGCAGCGGGCGACGAGGCGCTCATCGCGATCGATCCTTCGCGGGAAACTCCAGGTCGAGCGAGGCGGTGTCGCATCGGCGTGGAAAGACGCCGCGACCCTCTGCCATCGATCACACCCGTCGTCGTGTCCGACGGTGACCGGCCTCTGCTCGCGTGCTATGGCCTGCGCCAGGGCTCGTCGCGGCTCGGCGTGGGTAACCGCCGGCGCGCGGGACCGTACCTCTTGGAGTCGCTGTCATGGCAATTCGCGCCCTCGCTTCCCTGCTCGTCTCCGCTTGCCTCGGATCGGCTTGCCTCATTGCGGTCGCCTGCGCCTCCGAGCCGGGCGGGCACAACGGGCACGCGGGCTCGGCGAGCTCCGCCGGCGGCTCGACCGGCGTCGGCGACTCGACCGGCGTCGGCGGCGGCGGCGGGCAAGACGGACAGGGCGGCGGCGCGCAAGGCAGCGGGAGCGACAGCTACGTGGCCGGGCTCGCGAAAGAAGGCACGAGCCACGTCTACCGCTTCGTGCTGGTCGAGAGCGCGCCGATCCCGAAATACACCGGACCGTACACCTGGACGGTGAAGCTGACGGATCTCGACGGCAACGCCACCAGCGGCGCGAGCCTCGTCGCCGAGCCGAGGATGGAGCTGCACGCTCACGGCACCTCCCCGCCGTTGTTCGACGCGACGCCGACCGGAGAGCCGGGCACCTACACGCTCGGCGGCATGGACCTCTTCATGCCAGGCGTGTGGACCGTGTACCTTCGCGTGATGGAAGGCGACGCGCTCAAGGACGAGGTCGCGTTCCGCTTCGACCTCGAGGGCTAGTGCACCGATTCAGCGGATCGGGACCCAAAGAGAAAGTGCGTATCGTGGGTCAAAAGGACGCCCTATCGCGAAGTTCGCGCGCCCTCCCCCCCGGAGGGTCGCGCGAACTTGGGGCAGGAATCATGGACTCAGGACACTAGCGGATGCGGCGCGCGGCGCTCGTGGTGGCGTGGGCCCTCGTGACGTGTGCCTTGGCGGCGGGGTGCGCGGATGAGCCGGAAGACTCGTGCGTGACGCCCCCGCCCGAGGACTGCACGCCGCTCTACGCGCCCACGTTCGACAACGTCTTCGCCAACACGCTGAGCCAGAGCTGCGGCCTCGGCGGCAGCGCGTGCCACGCCATGGCCGGCGCCAAGGGCGGCCTCGTGCTCGACGAGCCGGACCGCGCCTACGAGGCGCTGCTCGACGGGCGCGTGAGCCCCGGCGATCCCGGGTGCTCGCGGCTCATGGCGCGGCTCGAGGCGACGGGTGATGACGGGATGCCCCCCGGCAGCCAGCTCGGGCAGGCGGAGCGCTGCGCGGTGGCCGCGTGGATCCGTGACGGAGCTGCGCGATGAGCCACGAGTGCCCGCGAGCAGCCCGCGCCCACGTCACGGTGAGGCTCGCGGCCGTGGCGGCGCTCGCGGCCGCTGCGTGCACGCCCGACGAGGCGCCGCTGTTAGGCAAAGAGGCGATGCTGGATCCCGAGACCTGCGCGAGCTGCCACGAGGCCCACTACACCGAGTGGTCCGGCAGCATGCACGCCTACGCGGCGGAAGATCCCGTGTTTCTGGCGATGAACCGCCGCGGCCAGCGCGAGACCGACGGCGCGCTCGGCGCCTTCTGTGTCAACTGCCACGCGCCGATGGCGGTGCGACTCGGCCTGACGAAGGACGGGCTCGACCTCGACGCCGTGCCCGCCTACGCCAAGGGCGTCACTTGCTACTTCTGCCACTCGGCCACCGAAGTGACTGGCACGCACAACGCGCCCATCGAGCTCGCGGGCGACCTCGTCATGCGCGGCGCCATCCAAGATCCGGTGGCGAACACGGCGCACGCCTCGCTGTCGTCGCCTCTGCTCGATCGCAGCGAGCGAAGGTCGGCCGATCTGTGTGGCTCGTGCCACGACATCGTGACGCCCCCGCCGCACGAGGTGCACCTCGAGCGCACCTTCGCCGAGTGGAAGGCGTCGCTCTTCTCCAAGACCGAGAGCGGCGACGACCAGACCTGCGGCAGCTGCCACATGAAGGCGCGCGACGACGTGGCCGCGAACTTCGAGGGCGTGTTCTTGCGGCGCGTGCACGACCACAAGATGGTCGGCGCCGACGTGGCCCTCACGGAGTTTCCGGACCGGGACGCGCAGCTCGAGCAGATCCAGCGCGAGCTCGACACGACCCTCTTGCCGCGGATCTGCGTAGTCGAGGCGGGCGGCGCGACCACCATCACGCTGCGGCTCGAGAACCAGGCGGCCGGGCACTCCTGGCCGAGCGGCGCCGCGCAGGATCGCCGCGCGTGGGTCGAGGTCGTGGCCTACGACGCGGCGGACGCGGTCGTGTTCTCGAGCGGCGTCGTGCCCGACACCGAGCCCTTGGCGAGCATAAAAGATCCGAACCTGTGGCGCTTCGGCGACACGGGCTTCGACGCGCAGGGCAACGAGGCCCACATGTTCTGGGAAATCGCGAAGGTCGAGAGCGCGCTCCTCGAGGCGCCGGTCGTGGCCGACAAAGAGGATCCCGCGTGGAAGGACATCCACCGCACGCGCGAGTACCTCTATAGCGGCCCCTTGCCGAGCCGCGTCACGATGCGCGTGCGGCTGCGCCCGATCGGCCTCGACGTGCTCGACTCGCTCATCGCGTCCGGCGATCTCGAGCCCGAGCACCGCGCCAAGATGCCGACCTTTACGCTCGGGAGCACGAACCTCGAGTGGAAGCTCTCGCTCGGCGTGAGCTGCTATCCCAAAGACCACGAGTAGTCGCATGAAGGACAATCAAAGAGGGACGACGATGACTAACTGCATGGCTCAGCGGATGACCCAAGGATTCTTATTCGCGCTCGCCCTGGCGGCCTGCGGCGACGGCGCCGC
>SYFR01000501.1 GCA_005800325.1 Myxococcales bacterium
ACGAAGAACCTCGGCCGCAACAAGGTCCGCACCGGCCTCACCGTGCTGGGCGTGGCGGTCGCCGTCGTCACGTTCCTCTTGCTGCGCACCGTCGTGTCGGCCTGGACGTCGGCCGCCGATCATGCAGCCAAGGACCGCCTCGTCACGCGCCACAAGGTGACGTTCGTGATGCCCTTGCCGCTGCGCTACCTCGAAGAGGTTCGTCGCGCGCCGGGCGTGAAGATGGCCACCTGGGCCAACTGGTTCGGCGGGCGCGACCCCAACCACGAGCGCGAGTTTTTCGCGACCTTCGCCGTCGACGACAAGACCTACTTCGAGGTCGTCCCCGAGCTCAAGGTGCCCGCGGACGAGCTCGCCGCGTTCAACGAGGACAAATCCGGGTGCATCGTCGGCGACATGCTCGCCAAAAAGCTCGGCTACGCGATCGGTAAGCCCATCACGCTGGTGAGCGGCATCTACCCGGAGGGCGAGCGGCCGTGGACCTTCACCGTGCGCGGGATCTACACGGCCACCGCCCGCAACGTCGACCGCATGTCGCTCATGTTCCACTGGGACTACCTGAACGACGCGCTGCCCGAGTCGCGCCGCGACCAGGTCGGCTGGATCATGAGCCGCGTCGTGGATCCGACGCGCACGGCGGAGCTCGGCGTCGGGATCGATCGCGCGTTCGAGGAGCGCGACATCCAGACGCTAAGCCAGGACGAGCACACCTTTCAGACGTCGTTCATGGCGGGCTTCTCCGCGGTGCTCACGGCCTTCGACGTCATCTCGGTCGTCATCCTCGCGATCATGACGCTCATCCTCGGCAACACGATCGCGATGGGCGTACGCGAGCGCACGGGCGAGTTCGCGGCGATGCGGGCGATCGGCTTCTTGCCGAAGCACATCGCCCTCTTCATCCTGAGCGAGGCCGTGACCCTCGGCCTCTTGGGCGGCGGGGTCGGCCTCGCCATCGCGTTCCCGCTCGTCGAGGGCATGCTGGGCCGCTGGCTCGAGGAGAACATGGGCGCGATCTTCCCGTTCTTCCGGCTCCCGCTGCCGATGGTCGTAGTCGCGTTTCTGCTCGCGACGCTGCTCGGCCTCTTGGCCGCGGTCCTGCCGGCGCGCACCGCGGCGCGCATCAAGGTCACCGAGGCGCTGCGGAGGGTCGCGTGAACCGGGCTCTCGTGCGGGGGTTCGGAGCTTCGCGCCGCCATGCAGACAGTCGCGTCTCGGACGGATGAACCGCAATGCTGATCCCCATTAACTACAACCTCCGCAGCCTGCTCTCGCGGCGCGCAACCACGCTCGCGACGGCGTTCGGCATCGCGCTCGTGGTCTTCGTCCTCGCCTCGGCGCTCATGCTCGCCGAGGGCGTCGAGCGCACCATGGGCTCGGCCGGGCGGCCCGACATCGCCATCGTGATCCGCAAGGGCAGCTCGGCCGAGATGGACAGCAACGTCGAAGACCCTCAAGTCGGGCTCATCAAGGCGATGCCCGGCGTGAAGCAGATCGGCGGCCAGCCGGTCGGTGCGGGCGAGGTCGTGGTCGTCGCCGCGATGGAGAAGGTCGGCGCGGTCGGCGTCACGAACGTTTCCATCCGAGGCCTCGGCGACACCTCGGGCGAGCTGCGCCCCAACGTGAAGGTCCTCGAGGGCAAGAGGCCCACGCCCGGCTCCGACGAGGCGATGGTCGGCGCTCGCATCCGCGGGCGCATCAAGGGGCTCGAGCTCGGGCAGCGCTTCGACATCAAGAAGAACCGCCCCGTCGCGATCGTCGGCGTCTTCGCGGACAACGGCTCGGCTCACGAGTCGGAGGTGTGGGTCTCGAGCGATGTCGTCAAGACGTCGTTCGGCCGCGAAGGCGTGGTCTCGAGCGTGCGCGTCGAGCTCGAGTCGCTGGCCTCGTTCGATGCGTTCCGCACCGCGGTCGAGCAGGACAAGCGCCTGGGCCTGATGGCGCTGCGCGAGGACGAGTTCTTCGAGAAGCAGTCCGAGGGAACGAGCATGTTCATCCGCGTTCTCGGCAGCGTCGTCGCAGTGTGCTTCGCCATCGGCGCGATGATCGGCGCGGCCATCACGATGTACGCGTCGATCGCGAACCGCAGGCGGGAGATCGGCATTCTGCGCGCGCTCGGCTTCTCGCGGCTCGGGATCTTGCTCTCGTTCCTGCTCGAGTCGGCGCTGCTCGCGCTCGCAGGCGGCGTGCTCGGCGCGGCCGCGAGCTTCGCGATGGGCACGGTCGAGTTCTCGATGCTCAACATGAGCAGCTGGTCCGAGATGGTGTTTCGCTTCGAGCTCACGCCGTCGATCCTCGCGACCTCGCTCATCGCGGCGGCGGCGATGGGCATCGTCGGCGGGTTTCTGCCGGCCCTGCGTGCTTCGCGCACCTCGCCGCTCGTCGCCATGCGCGGGTAACTTTTCTGCTGCGCGCCGCTGCCCAAACGCGGCTATGAGTCGCGCATGACGACCGCCGCAGCCGCCGACTCAGCGCCGAGCCTTCGCGCCTTGCTCAAGGGCAACTCGAGCCGCGAGACGATCCGCGCGTACCTCGAGGGCCTCGCGCCCGAGGCGCGCGTCGCGGCTGCGCTCGACCTCTCGGGCTCGCTCGTCGGCAAGCTCTACGACGTGTGCGCGGGCGGCCGCACCCTCGCGCTCGAGGACTTCGTCCCGGCGAGGCTCGGCGAAGACCACCCCGTGATCTTCGAGGGCCGCAACTCGCTGCCGCTCTTCACGCGCTTTCAGAAGCGCTTCGCGCGCATGGGCAGCGAGATCGTCGGCTACAACCATCAGACGATGTCACCCATCACCGGCCCCGGCTTCTTCGTCGTCGCCGAGGCCCACGCGGGCTCCGACGTCCCGAGCGAGCTCTACTTCGACTACACGAAGACGCCCGGCGCGTTTCCGAGCGGCTGGCCGAAATTCAAGCCCAACGACTCGGGCCTCTCGAACCTCGTCTACAAGGACATGAAGGACTACATGCGCGAGGTCGCGACCGGCGTCGTGGTCGGCGCGGCCTACAAGCTCGGCAAGGCGCAGAGCGCGTACTTCCTCCTCGCCCGCGCGAGCTGAAGCATCAGGCGGTAGCCGCCCCATGCCGAGATCCCCATCAGCTGTACCTCGCCCGTCGTCGCCTGCGCGATCGGCGCCCGACAAGGGGAAATCAGGGAAACTCGGCGCAACTTCATCCGCGAGCCGGCCGCGCGAACGGTCGTGCCGACACGAGGACTTCATCCGCGAGCCGGCCCGCGAACGGTCGTGCCGACACGGGGACTTCATCCGCGAGCCGGCCGCGCCAGCTCGCGAGCCATGAGCTCGAGCAGCGCCTCGGGCGCGTCGACGTGCACCCAGTGCCCGGCGTCCTCGAGCGCATGGACATGGAGCCGCGAGCTCGCAGCGGCGAGCCGGTCGAGGCGCGCTCGCGAAGGCCCGCTCCACACGGGCGAGCGGCCCCCGACGACGACGTGCACCTCCCGCCGCGCGTATTCGCGCTCGAGCTCCGGCCAGAGATCGCGCGCGAAGTAGTCGTCGAGGAGCGCGCGAATCGTCGACAGCTCGAGGCCGAGCGCGTACCCGTCGCCGTCACGCACCACGTTCATGGCGAGCCACGCGACGACCTCGGGAGCGAGGCCTCGTGCAGCGAGCAGGGCGTCGAAGTCGCGGCGCGCTCCGAAGCGTTGCGGCAGCGCGAGGAGCGCCTCGAGCACGTGGTCGGGCTCTCCGGGTGGGCTCGCCTCGCTGCGCGCGCCAGGCTGCGAGTCGAGCGTCCAGAGCTGGTCGAGCTCGGTAGCGCGCAACGCGGCGTACGCGAGCGCGATCTTGCCGCCGAGCGAGTGGCCGACGACCCCGACGATCGGCGCGTCGAGCCCGAGCGCGTCGGGCCCGAGCGCCACGAGATCCTGCGCTGCCTCGACGACGCCGTGCGGTGCGGAGAGGCCGAGCGAGCGGCCGTGGCCACGCAGATCGGCGAGCACGAAGCCCCACGACGGGCAGCGCGCCGCGAGCCGACGCATGAAGAGCCGCCAGTTCTTGGACGAGCCGAAGACGCCGTGAAGGACGAGCGCGTACCGGCTCGGCCGGGCTCCATCGGCGCGAACGATCTCGGCGTAGAGGGGCGAGCGCACGGGTCGCGCTCTTGCCACGGACGCGCCGGCGACGCGATGGCGACGTCCCGCGCGAGCGCGCGTGAGAGAACCGCGGCCGCCTGCGCCGCGACTTGGTAGGGTGGGCCATCCGCGATTCGCCGAATCAAGAGACACGGGCCGCCGTGACTGCCGGGACCGACGCGTCGCTTCGCGCGCCCGCCTCGCTGTGGCGCGAGGAGCTGCGGCGCGCCTGGTGCGAGCTGCGCGGTGCGGACGCTTCCCCGCTGCGCCTCGCCGTGGCCGTGGCGCTCGGGCTCTTCGTGGGGAGCGTGCCGGCGTTCGGCTGCCACACCCCGGTCGTGCTCGCGCTGTGCCTCGTACTCGAGCTCGACGCTGCGCTCGCGTGGGTCGCGTCGAACATCTCGAACCCGCTGTTCGCGCCGCTTCTCGTGACCGCGGAGGTCCAGCTCGGCGGCTATCTCTTCACGGGGCGACCGCTCGTGTTCGATCGCGCGACTCTCGCGCGCACCGGGATCGACGGCGTCCTCGGCTATGCGTTCATGGGCTCGTTCGTGCTCGGGGCGGCCATCGCGCTCGCAGGCGGGCTCATCACGTTCGCGGTCCTCGCGGTGAGGGGCCGCTCCCGGCCCGCAGCTCGGCGCGCGCGGTACGTGCTGCCAGCGAACGCGCCCGCGGCGTGGCGCGCGATCGAGCGCCTCGCGATGCGCTACGTCGCGGGGAGGGTTCGCGCCAGTTCCCGGGAAAAGAGCCACTTTCACTACGTGCGCATCAAGCTTCTGCTGGATCCGGCAACGAGGATGATCCTCGAGCGCGTCGGCAGAGGCGATGTGGCACCGAGCTCGGAGCTTGGCGCCGTGCGGGGCTCCGAGCTTGGCGCCGTGCAGGGCTCCGAGCTTGGCGCCGTGCTCGACCTCGGGACCGGACGCGGCCAGCTCGCCCTCGCGCTGCTCGAGCAGGGCTCGGCCACGAGCGCGCGGGGCATCGACTGGGACGCGCAGAAGATCGCGTCAGCAAGGCTGGCCGCCGAGCAGGGTCCCGCGCTGCCGGCGTCGTTCGAGGCCTGCGACGTCCGCCACGCCGAGCTTGGAAGCGCGGACACCGTGCTGCTCATCGACGTGCTCCACTATTTGCGCGTGGATGAGCAGGACGCGCTCCTCGGGCGAGCGGCACGCGCGGTGAAGCCGGGTGGTCGCATCTTCGTGCGCGAGGCCGATCGCGATCGCGGCTGGCGCAGCGTCGCCACGCTCATCGAAGAAACACTGTTCACGCTCGTGCGCTTCAACCGCGGAGAGCGCGTGCGGTTTCGCGCCGCCGGCGACCTCGCCCGCTGCCTCGAGCGCGAGGGCCTCACGTGTCGGATCGAGCCGGCGTGGGGGAAAACGCCGTTCGCGAACGTGCTGATCGTCGGCGAGCGCGGTCGCTAAACTATGCCGAGGGCGGGACGGGCGCGCCGTGGGTCCGCTCGTCGAGGAACGTCTGGTAGCCGCGCTGGTACCGCTCGAGATCGCCCTTTGAGCCGCCCGTGAGCTGCACGCCGAAGCCGGGCGGGACGCTCGCGTTGGTGGACGGTCCGAAGCGCCGCGACCAGACGACGGTCGCCTCGAGGTGTACGCGGCGGTCGGTGCGCGGCGGCACGAGCTCGATCCACAGCTCTTCCCAGCGCTCCGGCGGAGCGAGCGTGCGCACGTAGAGCCCGCCCTCGCTGAGGTTGTAGGTAGCGCCGCAGTCGTCGTCGGCGCGGCCCGCGAGGCGAAAACGCAGCGAGCTCGCGTAGAGCAGGCGCTCGCTCTGGCGCACGTCGCGCGCGGGGCGATTCAAGAGGTCGTTGACGACGAACAAGAGCGTCGTCGGCGCCGCGAACGCGTCGTGCACGGCGAACCGCTGTTCGGCCTCCGGCGCGGAGAGGCGCCGGATTTCGGGGATCTCGCGCGGGCTCGTGTTGATGACCCACGCCGCGCGGCCGCCTTCCGCATAGCTCGCACGGCTGAGCGGCGCCCCGCCCACACCTTCGCGCTCGATGGCGGCGCTCGCGATCACGGCCACGGTCTTCGGCGCGCGCGCGTGGGCGAGCGTGTCGGACGCATCCATCGCGAACTGAATCGTAAAGCCGGCCTCGCGAAAGACGCGCCCGATCGCCATGCGGGTCGCGCGATCCGCGTCGGCGACGACGATCGTGTCCTCGCGCAAGGTCACCTCGTCGCGGGCGCGATCGGCGAGCAGGCGTAGGCGGCGCGCGAGGAGCCCCTCGTCGAGGCGGCACACGTCGTCGATGCTGGTGGAGAACGCCTCCTCGAAAGCGAGATCATCGACCCGGCGCGTGAGACCGAGGATGGGCACACCGGCGAACCGCTGCGCGTCCGGCGCGTTCAAGAGCTCGCGCGCTGCGCCCGGGGACTCGAGGTCCGTCGCGATCGCGGTCGGCCCTTCGGCCTGCGACGCGCGCCAGGCGACCGCGCTCGCCACGTCGCGCTCGTAGTGGACCGCGTAGCCGTGCTTCTTGGCGGCGCGCTCGACGACGGTGGAGAACGGTTCGGTCGCGAGCCCGAGGACGACGAGGGAGTTGTGGCTCCCGCCGCGGCTGGATTCCATAAGCGCGCGAACTCTACTGCCGGGAATTCCAAGGAGCGACGACAATCGCGCCCGTGCGCGGGCGAGCGAAGGGCGAGGTCGTCGGGCGCGGCGCGTCCGCGGTCGTGCCGTGAGTCATCCATCGCGGACTCGGCACACTCGCAGCCGCCTCGCGATGGGGCCCCGAAATGGGGCCCCGAAATGGGCATTCCCAAGCGGGCGAAGGTGGTCCATGTTCCCTCTTTCGGAGAGCCCCATGTCCCACGCAACACCGGTCTACATCGTCGCGGCGAAACGTACTCCCATCGGTAGCTTCCTCGGCGCGTTCGCGGGCATGAGCGCCCCCGAGCTCGGCGCGGTCGCGATTCGCGCGGCCCTCGCGCAGAGCAAGCTCGCGCCCGAGACCGTGGGCCAGATCTACATGGGCAACGTGCTCACGGCGGGCGTCGGGCAGTCGCCCGCTCGGCAGGCGGCGCGCGCCGCCGGGCTCCCTGACGCGGTGCCGACGACGACCGTCGGCAAGGTGTGCGGCTCGGGACTCGAGGCCGTCATCCTCGGCGCGCGCGCGATCGCCCTCGGCGAGGTCGACGTCGTCGTCGCCGGCGGGCAAGAGTCGATGTCGCGCGTGCCCTACTACCTGACGAAGGCGCGTGGCGGCTACCGCATGGGCAACGAATCGCTCGTCGACGGCATGATCCACGACGGCCTCTGGGATCCGTACGGCAACTTCCACATGGGGATCGCCGGCGAGAAGTGCGCGAGGGAGTACGGCATCGGGCGGCAAGAGCAGGACGCCTTCGCGACCGCGAGCTATCAGCGCACGCTCGCGTGTCAGCTGAGCGGTGCCTTCGCCGACGAGATCGCCCCGGTCGAGGTGCCGCAAGCCAAGGGCGAGCCGCTGCGCGTCGCAACCGACGAGGAGCCCGGTCGCGGCAAGCTCGAGAAGTTCCCTACCTTGAAGCCGTCGTTCGCGAAGGACGGCACGATCACCGCCGCGAACGCATCGTCGATCAACGACGGCGCGAGCGCGCTCGTGCTGGCGAGCGAGGCCGCGGTCAAGCTGCACGGGCTCGAGCCGCTGGCGCGCATCGCCGGCTACGGGGCGGCAGCGCAGGCGCCCGAGTGGTTCACGACCGCTCCGGCCGCGGCCATCGACGCCGTGCTCGGCAAGCTCGCGCTCACGCCGCAGGACATCGAGCTGCACGAGATCAACGAGGCGTTCTCGGTCGTGCCGCTGGTCGTGACCAAGCTCGCGCGACTCGACCCCGCGACGGTGAACCTTCGCGGCGGCGCGGTGGCGCTCGGGCACCCCATCGGCGCGAGCGGCGCGCGCATCCTGACGACGCTCATCGCCACCTTGCGGCACGAGGGGAAGCGGCGCGGGTGTGCCTCGATCTGCATCGGCGGCGGCGAGGCCCTCGCCCTCGTCGTGGAGCGCTGAGAGCGCGGTCGGCGGCGTGGTTGATGCGGCACGAACGGCGCCTGCGATGATGAGGAACGAACGGCGCCTGCGATGATGAGGAACGAACGGCGCCTGCGATGATGAGGAACGAACGGCGCCTGCGATGATGCGGAACGAACGGGCGCCTGCGATGACGAGGCCCGTCACGATTGGCAAGGGGATCGTGGGCTTCGCCGCGCGCACGCCGACCTTGCCTCCGGCGACGACGACGAACAGCTACGCCCTCGGTGAGCACGAGGTGCTGCTCGTCGAGCCCGCGACCCCGTACGACGACGAGCAGCGGGAGTTCCTCGCCTTCGCGCGCGCGCTCGAGACCGAGGGGCGGCGCCTCGTCGCGCTGTTCGCGACGCACCACCATCCCGATCATGTCGGCGGCGCCAGCGCCTTGTCGCACGCGCTCGGTCTGCCGCTGTGGGGGCACGCGGAGACGGCCGCGCGCCTCCCGGGGATCGCGTTCGCGCGGCTCCTCGGGGAGGGCGACGTCGTCGTCCTCGCTGGGCCGGTCCCTCAGGCGTGGCGCGTGCTGCACACGCCCGGTCACGCGCCCGGGCACCTGTGCCTCTACGAGCCGCGCCTCGCCGTCGCGGTCGTCGGCGACATGGTCGCGAGCGAGGGAACGATCTTGATCGATCCGGTCGAGGGCGACATGGGACGCTACCTGGTAGAGCTCGAGCGCCTTGCGAAGCTCGACCTCGAGCTCGCGCTGCCGGCGCACGGTGCGCCGATCCCGCAGCCGACGGCGCTATTTCATCACTACGTGGCGCATCGGCGGATGCGCGAGGCCAAGGTGAAGGACGCGCTCGCCGGCCGCGCTGAGGGAGCCACGCTCGACGAGCTCGTGCCCATCGCCTATGCCGACACGAAGCGTGAGCTCTGGCCCATCGCGCAGGTCAGCCTCGAGGCGCACCTCGTCGAGCTCTTGCGCCGCGGCGTGGCACGGCTCGATGGCGGTGTGTGGAGCTTGGCCTAGGCCCGTCGCGGCACTTCGGACTCGGCGCACGAGCGACATGCCACGCAGCTCAGGCGTCGAGGCCGTGTTTCTTGAGGCGGTAGTAGAGCGTCGTGCGCTGGATCCCGAGCGCGCGCGCCACCTCGGCCTTGTTGCCCCGATGTTGCCCGAGCGCGTCGAGCAGCGCGCGTCGCTCGACCGCGTCGAGGCGCACGTCGAGCGGAGGGCCGTCCGCGCGCGATGGCGGACGCGGAGGCAGCGGTCCCGTCGCCTCGACGGGCTCGAACGTGAGGTGCTCCGGCTCGATGGTGCCGACGCGCGCGATGACGGCCGCCCGCTCGACGGCGCGCTCGAGCTCGCGGACGTTGCCCGGCCATTCGTGCAGCACCAGTCGCTCGCAGGCCGCGGTCGAGAGCTCGCGCGCGGTCGTGGGGTTCTTGCGATGAAACTTCGCGAGCGCGTGCCGGGCGAGCTCGACGATTTCGTCTCGCCGGCGGGATAGCGGCTCGAGCGCGATCGTGTGGACCGAGAAGCGTGACGCGAGCTCACCGAGGAGCGGGGCGTCGCACGTAGCGGCGTCGAGTGACGGGCTCACGCTCACGAGCAGGCGCACGTCGACGTGGCGCGCGCGCGTCTCGCCGATCCGCTCGACCACACCGTCGCGGAGCCACGCGAGCACTCGCGCCTGAAGTCGCGGCGTGAGCGCCGTACACCCATCGAGCCACAGCGTCCCGCCGTCCGCGAGCTCGATCCGGCCCGCGCGATCGGTGAACGCCTCGTCGAACGCGCCGCGGCAATAACCGAAGAGCTCGCGCTCGAGCGCATCGCCCGCGTGCGCGGAGCACGCCACCTCGACGAGCGGCCGAGCCTCGCGCGGAGATCCGACGTGGATGGCGCGGGCGACCACGCCGTGTTCGAGCCCAGCCTCCCCCGCGATGAGCACCGTGGCGCTCGTGGGTGCGACCTCCGCGATGCGTCGCGCGACCTCGACGCTCGCGCCGGTGGGGGATGCCAGGGTGCCGAAGTCGAGCGCGTCGCGTCGCTCCGCCTCGAGGTACCCCGCGTACTGGCGGAGCTGCTCGCGCATGCGCCGGTTCTCGCGCAGCGTGTCGAACGCGACGATGCCCTGCCGCAGCGCGACCGCGAGCTCCTTCGAGTCCCACGGCTTCTGCACGTAGCGATCGACGGCGCCGCTGTTCACCGCCTCGACGAGCACGTCCACGTCCGCGAACGCCGTCAGCAGGATGGCGTGCGCATCGGGCCACCGCGCCTTGCACTCGCGCAAGAGCTCGACGCCGCTCGTCCCCGGCATGCGCTGGTCCGACACGATGACCGCCGGCTCGAGCTCGCCGAAGAGGCTGCGCGCCTCGGCAGGACCGAGGGCAAAGCGAAGCCGAAACGACTTTCGAAACGCGAATCGAAAGGCGTCGAGGTTGTCGGCCTCGTCGTCGACGACGAAGACTTCGTAGCGTTGCCAGTCGAGCTCGCGCATGCCGCGTCCCCGCGCTCTCTCCTACTGCGGATCCGTCGCGTCGGTGAGGCGAAAAATCGCCCGCCGGTCCCGTGATTTCGGGGTAGTGTGCCGCGCCGCGTGCGGCAGGGCACCGCTCACCGAACGCGCTCGCCACCCGAGAAGCACCGGACCCAAATGATCGACGACGTTATCGAGGCCACCAAGGACGGGATCGACAAGACGCTCGACGCGCTCAAGCGTGACCTGGCGAAGGTGCGCACCGGCCGCGCGCATCCGAGCATCCTCGACCGAATCCGCGTCGATTACTACGGCACACCTACCCCGATCGCGCAGATGGCCAACGTCGGCGTGCCGGATGCGAGCCTGCTCGTCGTCAAGCCGTGGGAGCGGTCGCAGGTCCAGGCGATCGATCGCGCGATCCGCGACAGCGATCTCGGGCTCAACCCGCAGGTCGACGGCGATCTGCTGCGCATTCCCATCCCACCGCTTACCGAGGAGCGCCGCAAGGACATGGTCAAGGTGACGAAGCGCTCGGGCGAAGAGGCGAAGATCGCCGTGCGCAAGCACCGCCGCGAGTCGCTCGACCTGCTCGACGAGGCCGTCAAGGAGGGCGAGGTGAGCGAAGACGATGCCGATCGCGGCAAGAAGAAGGTCGAGGACCTCATCGCCGAAGGCGTCAAGCGCGTCGACCAGCTGGTGGCGGATCGCGAAGCCCAGATCATGGGCGGCTGACCTAGCGCCATGCCAGCGATCGTCATCGTGGGCGCCCAGTGGGGCGACGAAGG
>SYFR01000502.1 GCA_005800325.1 Myxococcales bacterium
GCATGAACTCGTCGGTGACGCGCACCGAGTTGTTCGAGTTCTGGCCGCTGACCGTGTGGTACGCCTCGCCGTTGAAATCGGACGGATAGCCCGCGGCGATGAGCGCCCGCGCCTTCTTCTCCTCGAGCACCTTCCACTGGATGAAGTCGACGATCTCGGGGTGATCCATGTCGAGGCACACCATCTTCGCCGCGCGCCGCGTCGTGCCGCCGCTCTTCGTCGCGCCCGCCGCGCGATCGAACACCTCGAGGAAGCTCATGAGGCCGCTCGACGTGCCGCCGCCGCTCAGCTTCTCTTGCTTGCCGCGGATGGCGCTGAAGTTCGTGCCGGTGCCCGAGCCGTACTTGAAGAGCCGCGCCTCGTGCTTCACGAGTTCGTACATGCTCATGAGGTCGTCATCCACCGCCTGGATGAAGCAGGCCGAGCACTGCGGGCGCTCGTAGGCGTAGTCGATCTCGTAGATCTCGTTGTCCGCGCCGGGCTGCGCGGCCGTGTTCCACGCGAAGTTGCCGCCGCTGCCGCGGATCTCGTACTCGTGCCAGAGGCCGCAGTTGAACCAGACTGGGGAGATGAAGGCCCCGTACTGGTGGATCAAAAAGAAGCTGAGCTCGGCCTCGAAGGCATCGGCGTCCGCGGCGCTCGCGAAGTAGCCACCGAAGCGCTCGCCCGCGTCTCGGATGGTGTGCGCGATGCGGTAGACGACCTGCCGCACGCTCGTCTCGCCCTGCTCCTTGTCGCCATGGAGCCCCGCCTTGCGGAAGTACTTGGAGACGACGATGTCGGTCGCGAGCTGCGACCAGTCGGCCGGGATCTCGGCGCCCTCCATCTTGAAGACGACCGAGCCGTCGGTGTTCGAAATCACGCTGGTGCGCTTCTCGACGCGCGCCTCCGCGAGCGGGTCGCGCCCCGCCGTCGTCACGCGATGCTCGAACTTCAGACCACGCGTGCGCGCGGCCTTGCGCTTCTCGCGACCCAGACCTGCCGCGTCGCTCGAGTCCATTTGCTTGTCATTACCGACGATGTCCGATTGCGCCATTTTTTCCCCTGGTGTCCGAGTCCGTGTGTCCGAGTCCGTGTGTCCGAGTCCGTGTGTCCGAGTCCGTGTGTCCGAGTCCGTGTGTCCGAGTCCGTGTGTCCGAGTCCGTGTGTCCGCGTCCGTGTCCGAGTCCGTGTGTCCGCGTCCGTGTCCGAGTCCGTGTCCGAGTACCCGCGTCCGAGTGCCTGGGTCCGAGTGCCTGGGTCCCAGTGCCTGGGTCCGAGTGTCCGCGTCCGCGCGGCAGCCCCCTACCCGGCGTTCCGCCTGAAAAACGCACACGCGTAGCAGGAGCGCGCGGATGACCGTGCGCCCGCGATCCCGCGCGAAGCGAGGACCAGCGTGGGGGCGTGTGGATAAATCGTGGGAAAAGCCTTCGGCAGGCAAAGCCTTCCCGTTCGCGCCTCACGTCACGAAGAGACGAGGCACGCGTTGCAAGATCCGTTAGCTGACGAAAAATGCGAAGCTCGCGCAGCCCGGAACCTTGGTAACTTCACTGTCCGTCCGCTCAGCGAATCGAAGTCGATTGTGACCGAAGCGGCGTGAAATGGTCGGTCTTGCAGGAGTGCCGGGCGGCACCGAAAGAGCCAAAACCACTACCCCAATGTATAGGTCCCGATCAAAGAAAAAAAACCGCGCACGGGCCAACTAATTGAAACAAGAAGGCACAATTTTTCGCGCGGCCCCAGCACCTGAACGCGCAAGCGGCTGAACACAACATACGCGCCTCATACGCGCAGGTTTTCAACATGTTTGCCTCATGGAATGCTGCGGCAACGATGCGCGCGCCGTCCCCGCTGACCGTCGTCGCGCTCGGCGGGCTCGGCGAGATCGGCATGAACTGCCTCGCGCTCGAGCAGGGGGGCCTCGGCGATGCGCCTCCCGAGCGCCTGGTCGTCGACTGCGGCGTCACGTTTCCCACGAGCGACGACGGCGTCGACCTCTTCCACCCGCGCTTCGATGCGCTGTTCGAAGGCCCGCATCAACTCGTCGGCGTCGTCGTCACGCACGGCCACGAAGATCACATCGGTGGGCTGCCGTACCTGCTGGCGCACGCCCGGGCGCAGCGCAACACTGCCGGCGCTTCGCACGCCCCGCTCGTCGTGTGGGCGCCGCCCTATTCGCTCGCGCTCTGCCGCGAGCGCTGCGCGGAGCATGGCTTCGGGGCAGACGCCGTCGAGCTGCGGGCGATCGCGCCCGGCGAGCGCTACGAGGCGGGGGCGTTCGTGTTCGAGCCCGTGCGCGTCGCCCACTCGACCGTAGACGCAGTCGGGCTCGTCATCGAGACGGCTGCCGGCACCGTGGTGCACACGGGCGACTTCAAGCTCGAGGCATGCCCGCTCGACGGCGAGGCCACCGACGAAGCGCGCCTGCGAGCCGCGGGCGACGCGGGGGTCGCGCTCCTCTTGTCCGACAGCACGAACGTCTTCAGCGCCGGCGAGGCGGGGGGCGAGCGCGACGTCGCGGACACGCTCGAGCGCATCGTGGCGCGGGCGCCTGGCCGCGTCGTCGTCGGGCTGTTCGCCTCGAACGTGCATCGCCTCGGCGCGCTCGGCGACGTGGCAGCGAAGACCGGCCGCAAGCTGTGCCTGCTAGGCCGCAGTCTGCGCCGTCACGCCGACGTCGCACGCGCCGTCGGGAGGCTCGGCTGGCCGAGCGACCTCGTCGTGGCGCCCGAGATCGCGGCGAAGCTTCCGCGCGCGCAGCTCCTCTACCTGGCGACGGGTACGCAGGCCGAGGCACGCGGCGCCCTCGCGCGGCTCGCGGCGGCGCAGCACCCCGAGCTGCGCGTCGGCCCCGGCGACCTCGTCGTGCTCTCGAGCCGCGTGATCCCCGGCTCCGAGCGCGCCGTGCACGCGATGTGCGACGATTTTCTCCGGCTCGGCGCCGAGCTGCGGACACGCTTCACCGATCCGGGCATTCACGTCAGCGGTCACGCCCACCGCGACGAGCAGCGGCGCATGCTCGAGCTCGTACGGCCGCGCGCCTTCGTGCCGCTGCACGGCACGCTTCACCACCTCGTCGAGCACGCAAAGCTCGCGCGGGAAACCGGCGCCGAGTCGCTCGTGGTAGTGGACGGCGAGCGCGTGGAGCTCGGCCCGACCGCAGCGAACGGCGAACCGCGATTGCGCAAGCTTGGGCCCGTTTGCGCAGGCAAGGTCGCGGTGTCGAGCACGGGACAACGCGTCGACGAGGCGACGCTTCGCGCGCGGCGCGGGCTGGCGCGCACGGGAGCGGTCTTCGTCGCGCTCGGCATCGAGCCCGGCCTTGCCTCCGGCCCGCCGAACATCGACGTGCAGATCTCCGCGCACGGCGTGTGCGACCCTGAAGGCGTGATGCGCGCCGCCGCGGGTGCCGCGCGAGCCGCAGTCGTTGCTGCGCGCTCGGGCGCCGTTGAAGACCTCGTGGAGGCGGTGCGCCGCGCCGTCTGGCAGCGGCTCGGCAGCGCCGGTCAAGAGCGCCCCTCGGTCTCCGTGCTCGTGACGTCGCCCGACCGCGCGCTGGATTCTGCCCGGCGCACGCCTTGACCGCCGGCGGCCGCCGTCGACGCGCCTCGATCGGGAGCGAGCGAATTGTCAGCGTATTTCTGGCGCAGGGGAGCTGCTGACCGCGACGGCGACGCTCCCACGTCGAAGCACGCTACCGAGCTGTCACGCGCTCGAACATCATGGCGATCCCCTGCCCCACGCCGATGCACAGCGACGCGAGGCCGACGCTCGCCTGTCGCGCGCGCATGGCGTGCACGAGCGTGACCGCGATGCGTGCTCCCGAGCAGCC
>SYFR01000503.1 GCA_005800325.1 Myxococcales bacterium
GCTCAATGGCGACGGGGCTCAATGGCGCCAGCGCTCAATGGCGCTAGCGCTCAATGGCGACGGGGCTACGTGGCAGCTTACGGGCTCTGGCAGAAGGTGTTGAGCTCCTCGATGAGCGGGTCTTCGCCCTTCACGGTCGCCTTCATCTGACTCTGGAGCTTGTCGAGCTTCTCGAGATCGACGGCGACGGCGGCGTCTGCGAGCTCGCGCGCGTGGGTGGCTACGTTCGCGGCCAGCTCGACGTAGGTAGTGCGGAGCTTCGTCAGCTCGGGGACGCTGAGCGCCAGGGTTTGCGTGGACTTGGCGACGGCGTCCATGTCGGTCGCGAGGGCGCGAAGCTTCGGTACCGACTGCGCCGGCTCGCCGTCCGGCGCGCCGCCGAGGGTCGTGTGGATCTTGTCGACGCCGTCGTTGATGGCCTTCACGAGCAGGCGGCACTCCTCGATCTTCTTCTTCGGTCCGCACCCGGCGGCGAGGCCGAGCGCGCACCCGGCGACGACGAGCGCGCGCGCGAGAGAGCCGGGCGCCCCGAGCGTCATCTGGCCGCGGTTCGCGGTCATGTGCGAACCTTCCAGCTCGCCGCGAACGTCTGCCCGACGTCGTCGGCGGTCGGATCGGTCACCACGATCTCGGGCTGCCCGCCGGTGGCGAATAGCACGGTATTTTGGCGGAAAACGCGCCCGAACGCGATCGCCTCGTCGCGCGCCATGCCGTGCACGAGCCACGCCGGCTCGCGCCACACGCTGTCCTTGACCTCGGCCTCGAAGCCCACGCATGGCTCGACGCGGTAGCAGCCGAGGATGAGCATGTCGCGCATCACGAGTTGCCGGCCCTCGTTGACGCGCCGCGGCAGCAGCATCGAGCGCGGGTTGTAGGCCGTGAGCACGGCGAAGGTCGAGGCGAGCACCTCGGGCAGCGCATCTTTGTCACGAAGGGTCTCGCCATCGAGCGACGCGCGCACGACCCCGCGCGGAGTCGGGAACTCGTAGACGGTGGCGAAATACGAGCGCAGGAGCTGCTGATCCATCGGTGCGCCAGAAACCTAGTGCCGTGAGTCCGAAGTTCGCTAACAAATTCGCTCGCCACCGAACGGCGCGAGGGCCTGCTAATTCGTCGCCTTGCGGCTCACGTTGCGTCTAGAAGGTCGTGCTTCTTTGGTGGCGAAGCTCGGGTTCGCCGGCCTGCTGCCTCATCGACGGCGATGGCGGGACGCGGTGCGCCGCCGTAGGACCTTTTTTCGACACGCTCTTCAGCCCTTCGAGTAAGCCGCAGCGGAATGATCGAGGTCACCCACCTATCGAAGAGCTACGGCTCGATCGCTGCGGTGCGGGACCTGAGCTTCACCGTCGAGCGCGGCGACGTGGTCGGTTTTCTCGGACCCAACGGCGCGGGAAAATCCACGACGCTGCGCATCCTCGCCGGGTTCCTCGGCATGACGAGCGGCACGGTGTGCATCGCGGGCCATGACGTGGCGCTCGAGCGCAAGCAGGCCCTCTCGCGCCTCGGTTACATGCCCGAGGCTTGCCCGCTCTACCCCGAGCTCAAGGTCGGCGAGTACCTGCGATTTCGTGCGGAGCTGAAGGGCGTGCCGCGCCGCGCGCGCCAGGCAGAGGTCGGGCGCGTCCTCGAGCTCGCCCGCGTCGACGACTACGCGGAGGTCGTCATCGGCCACCTCTCGAAGGGCTATCGCCAGCGGGTGGGCATCGCGGACGCGCTGCTCGGCTCGCCGCCGCTCTTGATCCTCGACGAGCCGACGGCCGGGCTCGATCCGAACCAGATCCGCGAGGTGCGCGCGCTCGTGCGCAGCCTCGGGGGCAAGCACACGGTGCTCGTCTCGACGCACATCCTCACCGAGGTGGAGCTCGCCTGCACGCGCGCCATCGTCATCGACCGCGGGCGGCTCGTGGCCGAGGGCTCGATCGACGAGATCCGCCGCGCGGGCGGGCGCGGGCGCGTCGCGCTCACGGTCCGAGGCTCCGAGAGCGAGGTCCGGCGCGTCTGTGAGGCGCGCTCCGAGCACGTCGTCGAGTGCGAGGCGATCGCCGCGAGCGGGACGGCGCGGCTCGTGGTCGCGGCGCCCGAAGAAGAGCTCGCGGAGCACACCGAAGAGCTCGTGCGCGCGCTCACGGTCGCGGGGCTCGGCGTGCGGGAGGTGGTGCCGGCGATGGCGACGCTCGAGCAGGTGTTCGCCGAGCTCACGCGCGACGCCGCGGTGGCTCGCGAGGCCCCGAAGCGCGCCGAGCCGGAGCGACCATGACGGGTTTCTTCGCCATCTGGAAGCGCGAGGTCTTCTCGTACTTCGTCACGCCGCTCGCCTGGGTGACCACGACCGCGTTCTTGGTCCTTCAAGGCCTGCATTTTTACCTCATCGTCGCGAGCTTCGCCGGACAGCTCGATCTCAGCGCCGACGCCGGGCCCGTGCAGACCTTCTTCGGCCAGACGGTGATGCTCTATCTGCCGCTCCTGTTCGTGTGCCCGGTGCTCACGATGCGATCGTTCGCCGAAGAGCGACGCAGCGGAACGATCGAGCCGCTCTTGACCGCGCCCGTCGGGACCGTGTCGGTGGTGCTCGCGAAGTACTTGGCGGTGCTCGCCACCTACGTCGCGATGTGGGCGCCGACGGTCGGCTACATGCTGGTCCTCGGTCGCTACGGGGAGCTCGACTGGAACGTCGTCGCGGCGGGGTACGCCGCCGTGCTCGCGGTCGGCGCGGGCTACCTCGCGATCGGGACGATGACGAGCGCCATGACGAAGAGCCAGCTCGCCGCGGCGATCGCGAGCGCGATGGCGATCATGGGTCTGTTCATGCTCGGCCTCGGCGAGTTCATCTTCGCCGAGGGGCCGCTGCGCGACGTCGCGAGCCACGTTTCGGTGTGGACGCAGATGAACGATTTTGCGCGCGGCATCGTCGATTCACGAAGGCTCGTGTTCGACGCGAGCGTGGTGGTGCTGCCGCTCTTCATCACCGTGCGCGCGGTCGAGTCGTGGAGGCTCGAGTGACCGCGCCGCGCGACGCCGAGTCGAAGCGCACGTCGCGGACCCAGCGCGCGCTCGCCCTCGCGGACGCGGTCGGCGTCGCGGCGGCGGTGGTCATCGCCGTCCTCGTCAACGTCATCGGCGCGCGGCACTACCGGCGCTGGGACGTCACCGAAGAGGGGCTCTACACCCTCAGCCCGACGACGGAGCACACGCTCGCGGCGCTGCGTGAGCCGGTCGAGATCTGGGCGCTGCTCTCCGAGTCCGATCCGCAGACGCTCACGTTGCGGCACGTGCTCGCCGCCTACGGCAGCAAGACGCGACAGCTCGACGTGCACTTCGTCGATCCGGATCGGAGCCCGGCCGAGCTGTTCGCGGCGCAGCAGCGCTTCGGGATCGTCGCCGGCAAGGCGGACGGCGGCGGGGTCGTGACGGACGCGGCGATCGTCGTGGCACACAAGGGAAAGCGGCATTTCGTGACGACCGGAGAGCTCGTCGCGGTCGAGGCCGGCGAAGAATTGCGCGTGCGGCCGCAGATCGAGCGCGTGCTGACGGCCGCCATTCGCGAGGTCGTGAGCGGGCAAGCCGTGGAGGTCTGCTTCACGTCGGGCCACGGCGAGCCGGAGCTCGACCAAGGCGGCGACGACGGGCTCTTGCCGCTGCGCGGCCGCCTCGAGAAATCCAACTTCACGGTGCGCGCCCTGCCCGCGGCGCGGGCGCTCGAGGGCCGCGACCCCATCGGCGAGTGCGAGCTCGTCGTCATGGCGGGGCCGCGGCAGCGCGTGCCGGCGCGCGAGGTCGAGCGGCTCGCGTCGTACCTCGACGGCGGCGGCAACCTCCTCTTCGCGGTCGGTCCCGTGCCGGACGAGGCGGCGCGAGGCTTCGTGGAGCTCGGGCTCGACGCGCTCTTCGCGCGGGCCGGAGTGCGCCTGCGCCACGACGTCGTGTTCGAGCGGGACGCCGAGCTGCGCGCGAGCGCCGGACAGGGCGAGATGTTCTTCGTGAAGCTCGAGCCCCACCCGATCACGGGCGCCCTCCTCGCAGCGGGCGGCGAGCACGGCGTGGCGATGGTCGAGGCGAGCTCGCTCGAGAAGCTGCCCACGGCGGCTGTCGTGCCGGAGGCGCTGTTCGCGACCTCGCGCGAGTCGTTCGGGATGCGCGACGTCTTCTCCTGGGCGGAGGGCGGCCTTGCGCCGGAGCCGCGCGAAGGGGACGCCAAGGGACCGCTCGAGCTCGCCTTCGCGGCGGAGCTGCCGAAGGCGCGCGCCGACCGGGAGCACGGGTCGCGCGTCGTCGTGCTCGGCTCGGCGAGCTTGCTCCACGGGCGCAACTGGCGAGGTCGCGAGCTCGCCCTCAGCGCTCTCTTCGTCGAGGGTGCGATCTCGTGGCTCGCGGCGAAGACCGTCGTGCTCGACAGTCCCGACAAGAAGGCGCGCACCTCGACCCTCTCGATCACCGAAGAGGCCCTGTCGCGCGTGCTCTTCACCGTGCTCGTGGCCCTGCCGATGTCGTCGCTGTTTCTCGGCCTGCTCGTGAGGTGGCGCCGTAGCGCGGGCGAGGTGAAGGGGCGGCGGCGCGCGACGAAGGCCGCGGGCGCGAACGACGCGGCGACGGGCAGTACCACGGCGAGCGAGCCGACCGAGGCCAACGATGAGTGAGGTCGCCTCGAAGCCCGCGGTCGCGCCGAGCCCGAGCGCGCTGCGCCTCAACGTGCGGCGACACGCGACCACGATCGCGCTTGTGGCGGTCGCCGTCGTGCTCGGGTGCGTCGCGCTCTTCGAGCGCACGACGATCACGACCGGCGAGGCCGAGGGCCGCCGCGGGCTCCTGTTCGACGCCTGGCGAGCCGACGAGCTCACCCGTCTTTCCATCACGCTCGGCGCGAGCAAGGTCGAGCTCGTGCGCGAGCGGGAGGCGTCGGGGGAGGCGTCGTGGTTCGAGGCCGATGGGGCGAGGCGCACCGCGGCGGACGAGCACGGCGTAGAGGACGTGCTCTTGACGCTCGAGTACGCGGGGTTCGAGCGGCGCGTCGAGGGGCTCGATCGAGCGAGCCTCGGGCTCGAGCCTCCGAAGCTCGAGCTCGCGATCGCGATGGGACGGCTCGCGTACTCGCTGCGCGTCGGCGGTCCGGCTCCGCTCCCGCCCGGGGCGCGCTACGTCGAGGTCGAAGGCGGCGGCCGCCCGCGAGCGACGTTCGTCATCTCGAAGGAGCTCGCCGGTGAGCTCGAGCTCGATCCGTCGGCGCTCCGCAACAAGAAGCTCGTCCCCTACCTGTCCCCGGAGGTCGCGCGCTACGAGATCTCGGGCAAGCCGTGCGATCCGTGGCAAAGCGGCACGGAGGGCGGCGCAGTGGGCGGCGAAGAAGGCGCTGATGCGTCGGCGTGCGCGTTCGTGCTCATGCGCGCAGGGCGCGGAGGCCGGCCGGCGAGCGATCTGGTCCTCGAGGCGCCGGCGGTACGCCCCATTCACGCGAGCTGGCGGGCGGTCGATGGCTTCGTGACGGCGTTCGGGAGGCTTGAGGCGCAGCGGTTCGTCACGGACGCGCCCGCGCAAAGTGCCGCGCGCATCGTGCGAGTCGTGCCGCGCGACACGAACAAACCCACAGCGGAGCTCGCGCTCGGCGGGGAGTGCCCGGGTGGCGCGGGGACGCTCGTCGTGCGCCGTGGCCCCGATCCCGTCGCGGCGTGCGTGGACGAGAAGCTCGTCGAGGCCGCCCTCGCCTATGCGCCCGCGCGCTTCGCCGATCGCCACGTCCTCGGCGTGCCCGAAGCGGACGTCGCCGAGGTCTCGCTCACGGCGGGCGACGTCACGGTCGAGCTCGCGCGGCGTGAGCTCGGCTGGCACCTGCGGAAGCCCGAGGATCGCCAGCTCGAGCTCGGCCCCGGCAACGCGCTGCTCGAGCGAATGGCGCGCGCGGAGGGGGAGCTCGTGCCGCCGGGTGAGGTCGACGGGGCGTTCTTCGGGCTCGACGCCCCGCGCGCGAAGGTGCGCATCGTGGCGCTCCCGGGTGGCGGCGACGCGAGCCAGCAGCCGCGCATCGAAGAGCTCGTCATCGGCGCCGAGCGCGAGCGCCTCGTCTACGTGCGACGCGAGAGCGACGGCAACGTGCTGCGGATCCCACGCGACGCGGCGAGCGTGTTCTTTCCCGCGCCGAGCGCGCTCCGCTCGGTCACGGTGCTCGACGTGAAAGAGAAGCTCGTGCGCGGCCTCTCGCTCGACTGCGGCGGCAAGCGCCAGCGCGTGACGCGCGACGGCAAGGGCGCGGTCACCTTGCTCGAGCCGCGGGGCGAGCTCGGCGCCGATCTCGCGACGACGAACGAGATCGTCGAGCTCCTTCGCACGCTGACGGCCGTGCGCTGGGACGCCGAGCGTCGAGAGCCGCGCCACGGGCTCGACGCGCCGACGTGCACACTGGCGCTCGAGTTCGAAGGGCCCGCGGGGGACGGGGGCGCGCCCGCGGACGGCGCTGGCGAGAAGAAGCGCCGGCACGCCATCGTCATCGGCGCGGAGACGAGCGGCGGTTACTTCGCGCAGCGCGAAGGCGAAGACGCCGTGTTCGTCGCCCCGCGCTCGCTCGTCACCGCGGCGAGCGGGTGGCTGCTCGACCGCTCGGCCCTGATGCTCGACGCGGCGAGTGTAGAACGTGTTTCAATCGTGAGCGGCAAGACCGAGCTCGTGCTCGTGCGTCGGGGCGCCGTGTGGGCGCTCGCCGCGGGCGACTCTGCTGACGATCCGCGCGCGGCCGCGGTCGGCTCGCTGCTCGAGAACCTGGTGGCCGAGGCTGTCGTCGGGCTCGGCCCCGCGGACGCGACGCACGGGCTCGACACGCCGCGAGCGTCGGTCAGCGCGAGCGCGCGCGGCGGAAAGAAGGTCTACGAGCTCTCGCTGGGCGCGGCCGACGTGTGGCGAGACGCGCGGGTCGTCTACGTTCGCAAGCGCGGCGTGGACGCGACGTTCGCCGTGCGGGCCGGGCTCTTGACGCCGCTGTTCGACGCGCTGTGATGGCGTGCTCCGCCGCCCGCGCGGCACAAGGCGCCTCCGAGGAGCGCCCCGAAATGCCGCGCTTGCGGGCGGCCCATGCTATGCGGCAGCGAACGTCGTCATGGCAAAGGTCCCAAAGCGCCCCGTGGTCGAGCTCGGTCCGGTCGAGAGCACGCCGGCGTACCGCAAGGTCGCGGCCTTCGCCGCAGTGGGGCTCGCGGTCGGGCTCGCGTGGCCGAGCCTCGCCCAGGTGCGCATCGGACCGCACGTGCCCGGCGCGAAGAAGGGCGACGAGGCGCAGGTCGACGAAGGCGGCGACGCGAAGGACAAACCCGATGGGGTGGCGAGCGCGGCCCCGACGGCCACCGCCGATGCCAAGGCCGGAGCGGCGCCTCATGGACGCGGCGACGAGGCTCCCAAGGACGGCGCGGAGAACGCGCTCATGCGCTCGGTCGTGGTGACGAGCGGCGTCATCCTCGGGTGCCAGGACGGCAAGGAGAAGATCGAGCCCGAGCACTGCGGCAAATTGCGCCTCGATCGCGTCCTCGTGCCGAAGCTCGAGGCGCTCGCGGGTTGCCCCTCGGCGCTCGGCCTCGACGCCACGGTCGAGCTCGTCGTGGACGTCGACTTCGAGAAGAGCGCGCTGCGGGTCGGCTTCGGAAAGAAGAGCGCGCTCCCGACGACGACGACGAACGGCGTCACCGCTTGCCTCACCGACTACGTGCGCGACGTGGAGCTCGCCAAGCTCGCGCATGAGCATCGCCGCTACACGGTGCGCTACGGGCTCTCGTTTCTCGCGGGCGGCGGCAAGCGCGCGGAGGCGGACGCGAGCGAGTCGGGCGCAGCCGAGGCGCCGATCGATCGCGATCTCGCGGTCGTGGCCTGGGACACGGCGCTCGTGCGCGACGAGCCGCGCACCGGCAAGGTGATCCTGCGCCTCGTGCGGGGGACGCGCGTCAAGGTGGTCGACGGCCGCAAAGAGTGGCTCGAGGTCAAGGTCGGCAACAAGCAGGGCTGGCTCTACCGCGCGGCTCTCGGTCGCTGAGACGACGCGCAACCCGCGCGACCCGCGCTAAAATGGAATCGCGCGCGCGTCGTGGCGCGTTGCCGGGTTCGGTATGGCCTTCCTCGCGCGAGTCGTCCCATCGCTCCTCGTCTGCGCCGCCGCGTACTTCGGCGTCGATGCGTGGCTCCGCGCATCGCTACCGCGCCCGGACAGGGTGGCGCGCGGCGTTCGCGTCGGGAGCCTCGTCGCCGATGGCTCGGCGGGCGCCGACGAGCTCGCGCGGGCGGCGAGCCGTGTGCTCGACCGGCCCATCGCGCTGCGCCTTGGCCAGGCCACACTGGCCAAGCTCTCGCTGCGTGAGCTCGGCGCGCAGCTCGACGAAGTCCGACTGCGCGAGCGCCTGCTCTCCGTCGGCCGCGAGGGCTCGTTCTTCGGCCGCCTCGTCGACGCCCGCGAGGCGAGCCGTGGCGCGCGCGGTGTCGCGCTTCACGTCGACGCACCGCTCGAGCCGCTCGCGGCGCACCTCGCGAGCGTCAAGGAGCGCCACGATCGCGGCCCCGTGCCCTCGCGCTTCGACTTCGCGAACGGGCGGCCCACCGAGCACGTGGACGGCGCGCTCATCGACGTCGGAAGGACGCTCGAGCGGCTCCTCGCCGAGGCGCTCGATCCCGCGAGCGACGGGGCGGTCGAGGTGGCCGTCTTCCGCGTCGAACCGTGGGCCTCGAGCGAGGCCGTGGCGCGCATCGACCGCTCGGCGCTCGTCGGGCGCTACGAGACGCGCTACGCCTTCTACGGCGCGGAGGCGGGGCGCGCGCAGAACGTCGCTCGCGCGGCGCGCGGCATCGACGGGCTCGTCCTGATGCCGGGCGCCGTCGTCTCGTTCAACGACGCCGTGGGGCCGCGCAGCGAGGACAACGGCTTCTCGCGCGCCGGCGAGATCTACAAGGGCGAGCTGCGGCTCGGCGTCGGCGGAGGCACCTGCCAGGTCGCGAGCACTCTTCACGCGACCGCGTTCTTTGCGGGGCTCGAGGTGGTGGAGCGCAGCCCGCACTCGCGACCGAGCGGCTACATCGGCATCGGCCTCGACGCCACCGTCGCCTATCCCACGGTCGATCTGGCGCTGAAGAATCCGTTCCCGTTTCCCATCGTCGTGCACGCGGTCGCGAACGCGGGCAACCTCACGGTCGAGCTGTGGGGGCGCGAGCGGCCGGCCGACGTCGAGCTCGCGACGGCGACCATCGCCGCCGAAGACTTCGAGCGCAAGCTCGAGCGGGTGCCCTACCTCGCAGAGGGGCGCATCGTTCGCAAGCAGGCGGGACGCCGCGGCGTCACGATCGAGAAGACGCGGGCGCTCAAGTTCCGCGACGGCGCTCGGCGTGTCGAGACGACGCGCGACGTTTATCCGCCGACGACCGAGATTTTTCTCCTCGGGCCCGGCGCGGACGAAGCGACGCTGCCCCCGCTCGCCGCCACCTCGACGTGAATCTGTTGTAGCGTGCGGGGCTCGCGAGGTGGATGCCATGGCGGAAGACGACGAGATGGCGGTGGATGACGCGCGGCCGAGCGCGGACGACGGCGGCGCGAGCGCCGAGCCCCCTGTCGAGGAAAAGCGCGAAAAGAAGGCGAAGAAGCGCAAGGACAAGGACCACAAGCGAGCCAAGGCGAGTGAGGCGTCGGGAGCCGCTCGGCGGAGGGGTGGCAGTAGCGCTGCGGTGCTGGCGCTCGACACGAGTGGCGACTCGGGTAAGGAGCGCGCCAATGGCAAGCTCAGCTCGAAATTCTACGAGAAAGAGCTCGAAAAGCTGAACCTGGAGCTCGTCAAGCTCCAGGCCTGGGTCAAGCACAAGGGCCTGCGCGTCGTGGTCGTGTTCGAGGGGCGTGACGCAGCGGGCAAAGGCGGAGCGATCAAGACGATCGCGGCGCCGCTGAATCCGCGCAGCTGTCGCGTCGTCGCCCTCGGTACGCCCACCGAGCGCGA
>SYFR01000504.1 GCA_005800325.1 Myxococcales bacterium
ACATGCCGAACTTCATGCCCGAGTACTCGAGGAAGTAGCCGGCGATGATCTCGCTCTCGCCCTCGGGCTGATCGAACGGGACGCGCTTGGTCTCGGCGATCAAGGCCGCGAGAAACAGCACGAACGCGAGCGGCTGGACGAAGATCCCCCACGCGTTCTGGCCCTGCCAATCGACGAGCTTCTGCAAGTTCACGGTGCCGGCCAGCATGAACATGCCGACGATGCTGAGGCCGAGCGCGACCTCGTAGCTGACCATCTGGCTCGTCGCGCGCAGGCCGCCCAAGAGGGCCCACTTGTTGTTGCTGGCCCAGCCCGCGAGCGCGGCGCCGATGACGCCCGTGCCGGCGATGGCGAACACGTAGAGCAGGCCGACGTCGAGGTTCGCGACCGAGAGCGGCACGGTGATTTGCCCCGCGCCGCATGCGCCACTCTGGCCGATGACCGGGGCGAGGTTCGCGAGGTCGACGAAGCTCAGCGCCTTGTCGTGGTCGACGTCGAGGAAGCAGAGCGTGCTCCCGAAGGGCACGACGGCGAACGTGACGAGCGCCGGAAACATCGCGAGCAGCGGCGCGAGCCCGTAAAGAAGCTTGTCCGTGTTGCGCGGCCGCAGATCTTCTTTCCAGATGAGCTTCAGCGCGTCCGCGAACGAGTGCAGCATGCCCGCGAGCCGTAGGCCCACGCGCCCGTCGGGGATCTTCGCCGCGGTGTAGCCGGCGCTCACCAGGATCGCGAGCGCCGCGAGCGAGCCCGCGACCCCCGGGCCGACGGTGCTGCCGCGCGTGACGACTGAGCCGGGCACGAGCTGCACGAGAAAGAGACCCGCGAGGTGCGCCGTGATCCCCGCGTAGAAATAGGTGCGCGGCTCGACCTGCGCGACGAGCTCCTCGAACGCCGTGTCGGCTCCCTCGCTGTACGGGGCCGCGTGGCCGCTCAGCTTGCGGACGCGCGCGCTCAAGAAGACGAGGCTCGTCCACGTCACCAAGATCGCGAGCTCGACGCCGGTCGCGATGCGCGCGAGCTCGAGGCCCGGGCGCTTGCCCCAGAACGGGATCGCCACGGCCGCAGCCGCGAGGGCGCCGGAGCCGAGGACGATCGCGCGCGCGAGGAGCGCCGGAAGGTACACGACCGCGCGATTCGGTCCCACGCGGTCCTGCACCATCGCGCTCTGGCGACGGTCGGCCCACGTCGTGAGCGCGGCCATGTTGAGCAAGAAGCCGAGGACGACGGCGATCTTGATGACGGTGACTACGAGCTCGGCAAGGTTCATGGCGTGGCCTCGACCGGCTTCAAATCAGCGCGCTTCTTCCAGCCGATGTCGTACCCGAGCGCGCGCGCGAGCGAGATGACGATTTGCCAGCCAGGGTGCGCGTCTCCGCGCGGCGAGAGCGCGGGCTCGGTGGTCTGCGCGATGCCGCCCTGGTTCACGTAGGTGCTCGCGCACTCGGCCCACGAAGCGGCCGGGAGCGCGACGTGCGCCGCGCGCGTCAGCGGACCTTCGTGCGTTGCGATGGCCACGAAGCCCTTCACCCGGGACAAGAGATCCGTCGCGCGCTCGGCGTCGCAGTCCACCTCGGCGCCGAGGCCGATCACGAAGTCGATGCGGTCCGCGGCGACGTCGTCGAGCAACGCGGCGAGCGAGCCGGCCTCACCGAGCCCGAGCGCGCGCATCACGCCGGCGACCCCGGCAGCGTTCGAGTTCTTGTCCTCGACCATGAGCACGCCGTCGGCCTTGCCGTTCGGCCGCCGCGACACGTAGAAGCGCGTCGCAGCGAGGTGCGTCTTGGCGATCCGCGCGAGCGCCTGGTTGTCCTCGCTCGAGTGCTGCGCGCCGAGCACGATCGCGATGCGTGACGGGTCAGCGGCGTGCTTCGCGAGGAGCTTCTTCGCCTCGTCGATCGCCTGGAGCAGGTCTGCGTCCTTGCCGCGAACGCGCGCGCGCGCGAGTCGGTTCTCGTGAGCTTCGGGGTACGAGAGCATCCCGGCGTCGCACATCCAGTAGCCGTTGATGGCGTCGTTGTCGCGTGGCCGATAGCGGTACGCCGTGTTGTCGCGCGGATCGTAGTCGAGGTGCGCGCTGCAGCCCGTGGCGCAGCCCTGGCAGACCGACTGGACCGAACGAAGGAACCACACGCGCGCCTTGAAGCGAAAGTGGCTCGAGGTGAGGGCCACCACCGGGCACACGTGCTCGGTCATGAGCGAGTAGTTGTGATCGAGCTTGCGCCCGGGGCTCACGACGATTTCGTTCCGATTGCCGCGCTCGCGCATGTCGAGCACGGGATCCTTCGCGACCTCATCGGACACGCGGATGCAGCGCGTGCACATGATGCAGCGCTCGCCGTCGTAGACGATCGTGTCGCCGAACACGACGCCCTTCGGTTTGTGCACCGGCTCCTCGGTCATGCGCTTCTTGGTGCTCTGGTGCTCGAGCCAGTAGTCCTGAAGCGTGCACTCGCCAGCCTGGTCGCAAATGGGGCAGTCGACCGGGTGATTCAAGAGCAGCAGCTCTTGCACGGCGCTGCGTGCGGCCGCGACCTCGGCGCTCGTGTCGCTCTTCACCGACATGCCGTCCGCGCAGGGCTGCTGGCAGGCGGGCTGCAGCTTGAGCTTCTTCGCCGGGGCGTAGTCGTTCTTCTCGGCGTCCCACTTCAGCACGTCGAGCGTCATCGCCGGACGGCCGGGAGGCGGCTCGATCTCGACGAGGCACATGCGGCAGTTCGCCGGCGCGCTGAGGCCCGGATGCCAGCAGTAATGCGGGATGTCGATCCCGGCCTTGTAGGCGGCCTTGATGACCGTGTCGCCCTTGTCGAAGGGGACCGGCCGGCCGTCGAGCGAGATGGTTCCGTCAGCCATGGGGAAGATTCCGGCGCTCAGTGATCGCACTCGCCGCCGATCATGTTGATCGAGCCGAAAGTGGGCACGATGTCGGGCACCATCGCGCCGACGATCATGCGCTCGAGCCCCTGGGTCGAGGCGAAGCACGGCGGACGAATGCGCACGCGGTAGGGCGTGCCGCTGCCGTCCGAGACGATGTAGAAGCCGAGCTCGCCGTTGCCGGCCTCGGTGTACGAGTAGCACTCGCCTGCGGGGATCTTGATGCCCTCCATGACGATCTTGAAGTGCTGGATGGTGCCCTCGATGGTCGAGTAGACCTCGTCCTTCTGAGGGAGCACGATGCGCGGGTCGTCGACGTTCATCGGGCCTTCGTCGGGCATCATCGCGAGCGCCTGTTCGATGATGCGCACGCTCTGGCGGATCTCTTCGGCGCGGCACATGAAGCGGTCGTAGTTGTCGCCGCGCGTGCCGACTGGGACCTCGAAGTCGTAGCGATCGTAGGTCATGTACGGGTGCACCTTGCGCACGTCGTACGGGACGCCGGTCGAGCGGAGCACGACGCCCGTCCAGCCGAGCGACACCGCGGTCTCTTTGCTCATCACGCCCACGTTCTCGAGGCGGTCGAGGAAGATGCGGTTCTTCATGAGGAGCTTCTCGCCGTCGGCGAGGAGCGCGAGCGCCGCGGGCAGGCTCGACCGGACCATCTCCTTGAACGCCGGCGTCGGGGGCGACGCCATGCCGCCGACGCGGCCGAAGCTGTGGGTGACGCGCGCGCCGGTCTCTTCTTCGAAGATGTCCCAGATGAGCTCGCGGGCCTTCACGAAGTAGAGGAAGGGCGTGAACGCTCCGAGCTCCATCGCCATCGCGCCCGAGCACACGAAGTGATCGCAGATGCGCGCAAGCTCGCCGAGCGCGACGCGGTAGTGCTGGCAGCGCTCGGGCACGGTGACGCCGAGCATCTTCTCGACCGCGAGCGCGAAGCCGACGTTGTTGAGCAGCGGCGAAGCGTAGTTGAGGCGGTCGACGTACGGGAAGCACTGCGTCCACGTGCCGCGCTCGCACATCTTCTCGAAGCCGCGGTGCAGGTAGCCGATCTGAACGTCGGCTTTGCGAATGGACTCGCCGCTCAGCTCGAGGACGACGCGCACGGTGCCGTGCATCGCCGGGTGCGCAGGCCCCATGAGGACCTGCATCGGATCGTTAGGCAGCTCGAGCTCGCCTTCGGAGAGCTCGACGTCCAAAGGTTCCATGTCAGTCCTCTCCGAGCCCGGGCGTCTCGAAGCCCAAGAGATTGCGGGCAGCGGGGCGCTGCGCGTGAGTCTGCCGCCCGAACGACATGCCCTCGTGCTGGTCGAACGGCGGGAGCTTCTCGTTGGCGGCGGCGCGGTACTCGACGAGCGGCTGCGTCTTGCTGGCGTCGTAGTCCTTGCGCAGCGGGTGCCCGACGAACTCGCCGTACATCAGGATCCGCCGCAAATCCGGGTGGCCCGAGAACGCGACGCCGAACATGTCGAAGCACTCGCGCTCGAACCAGTTCGCGCCCGGCCACACGCTGACGAGCGAGTCGATGCGGGCGAGCGCGGTCTCGGCATTGGCGTCATCGGCGGCGTCATCGCTGGCGCTCACGTCGATGCGTGCCTTGAGGCGAACGCGATGGAGCTTCTCGATCGACCGCACGTGAAGCACGACCTCGAAGCGCGGCTCGGCCCGGCCGAGGTAGTCGACGGCGGTGAGGTCGATGAAGTGATCCATCGAGCAGGCCTCGTCATCGCGCAGAAACCGCGCGATTTCCAGCCAGCGGCTGGGGTCGACCACGGCGGTGTCGTCGCCGAACTGGTCGTGCGTCTCGAGGATTGACGCACCGAACGCTTGCTCGAGTCGAGCGAGTACCTTCGTGCTCATGGCTTCTCCGTCCGCGCGCCCCGCGGCCCTCAGGCTTTGCGCCGAAGCTGCACGGGATCGAAGCGCGGCTTGACGACGCCGGCCGTGCGATCGCCGCGCGCAATCTTGTCTTGCAGCATCAAGAGCCCGTCGATGACCGACTCCGGACGCGGCGGGCACCCCGGCACGTACACGTCGACCGGGACGATCTTGTCGATGCCCGCGAGCGTCGTGTAGTTGTCGTAAAACCCGCCCGAGGAGGCGCACGTCCCGAACGCGAGCACGTACTTCGGATCGGCCATCTGATCGTAGACGGTCTTCAGCACCGGGGCCTGGCGCTGGCTGATCGTGCCGACGACCCAGAGCAGGTCCGACTGGCGCGGCGAGAAGCGCGGGGCCTCGGCGCCGAAGCGAGCCATGTCGAAGCGGGGGCTCGCGAGCGCCATGAACTCCATCGCGCAGCACGCGGTGACGAAGGGATACTGAAACAGCGAATATTTCCGGGCCCAGTTGAGCACATCCTCGAAGCGGGTCGTCGCGAAGCCCTGCTCGGAGCCCTCGAGCACGAGCGTCGTCGTTGCAGCCGCGGAGATCGAGGAGCTCACGATTCCCACTCCAAGGCGCCCTTGCGCCACACGTAGAGAAGCACGATGGCGAGCAGCGCGATGAACGACGCCATCGTCAAGAAGCCCGTCCACCCGAGCGAACGAAACTGTACGGCCCACGGGTAGATCATCATCGCCTCGATGTCGAAGACGACGAAGAGGAGCGCGGTCAGGTAGAACTTCACGCTGGGGCGAAGCTTGTGCGCGCCGGTCTCGACCACGTTGCCGCACTCGAAGGGGAGGTCCTTCACGGCGTTCGGCGCCTTGGGGCCGAGGTAGGTCGTCGCGATGTACATCCCCGCCGTGACGAGGGCCGCGGCCGCGAATAACAGCAGCACCGGGAGGTAGGTGGCCATGGTCAAGCGGCACGCCCTGTCACACGGCGCGCGGGGCGTGTCAATGCGTGCGGCTCGTCGCGATTGCCCTGAATTTTCGGGGCGCGACGCGTGCTACGCGGAGACGAGCTTGCGCCACCGCGCGAGCGCCTCGCCGAGCTCACCTTCGACCCACGCGGTCACGGCTGCGAGCTCGGTCTTGGTTGCGCCGGCGTCGGCCGCAGCGAGGCTGGCCGCGAGGGCCGACAAGCGAGAGCTGCGCGCGCGGTAGGCGTCCGCGAGGGCGAGGTGTGCGGCGCGCTGGTCGGTCGCCCGACCGCGGAGCATCGCGGCCCGCCGGAGAGGACCGATGGCCTCGCCCGGGCGATTGGAGTCGAGCAGCATGCGCCCTAGCCGCAGGAAAATCGCGGGCGCCGCAGCGCCGTCCTGCGCGTATTGGACGGCGAGGCGCAGCACCTCTTCGCCCTGCGCGGCGTCGCCGAGCTTCGAGCAGGCGGTGCCGAGCAGGCCGAGCCCCTCGGCGATTCGCTGGCGTGCTGCCTCTTGCAGCATCTGCCCTTCCGGCGTGCGCCAGTAGATGGAGAGCGGCATGGTCCAGCTTCCGAGGAGCTGCACGACGCGCTCCCACCGACCGTCGGCCGCGGCCTTCTCGGCCTCCGCGACCTGGTTGAGATCGATCGCGGTGCCGGACGACCGCTGCGTGCCCTGCTCGAGATCTTCGTGCACATGCGACAAGAGCAGCTTGCGTAGCTCATCCACGGTGACCGCTTCGGTCGCGTCCTCGTGCTCGATGAGCAGGCGCGACGTGTCGCCCTCGACCGTGAGCTGCCGCAGGCCGTAACCGTAGAGCGGCGCTAGCAAGAGGAGGCGCGGGCCGATGTGGCGCTGGACGGCGTCGAGATCGGTGCCGACTGACGACGCGGGCGGTCCCGGCGGTTCGGGAGTGACGAGCCGTGCCACCACGCGGCGCCGGAACTCGACGACGCCCACGCGCTCGGGCTCTTCGTCGTCGGGATCGCCGAGGCCGGCGAAGCTGAACTCGACGATCGAGTTGTCCGAGTCGTAGCGATCGATGGCGAGCGAGCTGACGCGAGCCTGCGTGATGAGCGAGAAGGCGAAGAAGCGCTCGCCCAGCACCTCGCAGAGCGTCTGAAAGCTACCGACGCTCTCGCCGAGCCGCTCGAACCAGCCGTCGGTGCGAATCGGATCGAGGTTGATGGTGCGCTTCTTGGTCATCGCGTCAGGCCGAGCGTCGGCGCGCTTTGCGGCAGCGAACCCTGCCACAACTCTTGGCGCGCCACCGGGGTTTATGAGCGAATTCCGCGACGGTGACGAGCGCCGGGTTCGAGCGGACGGCGCGGTTCGTGGCGAACGTCCCGCGGGGCGATATGCTCGCGGCCAACCATGGCGGTACCGGCACCGGAGATCGTCGCGTCCGAGCGGCGCACGGTGATTCCGAGCTTCGACTTTCGCGTCGAGCTTGCCGCGTGCACGGCGCGCGGGACGCGGCACGCGCAAAATCAAGACGCCGTCCTGTGCCGCCCGGAGCTGGGCCTCTTTGCGGTGGCCGACGGCATGGGTGGACATGCGGCGGGCGAGGTCGCGGCCCAGGTCGCGCTGAGGACGATCGCGTTCGAGATCGCCAAGGCCGAGGCGCAGCGGGTCGTGCGTCGCTACGCGCGCGACCCGAGCCCTACGCTACGCGGGGCGCTGTTCTCGCTGTTACGGTCGGCGGTGAGCGCGGCCAACGAGGCGGTGCGGGCGCAGGGCGAGGCATCGCCGGAGCAGCGGGGCCTCGGCACGACGCTCGACCTCGTGCTGCTCGTGCGCGACCGTGCCTTCGTGGCGCACGTCGGCGACTCGCGCGTCTACCTCGCGCGAGGAACGACCGTGATGCAGCTCACGAGCGATCACACGAGCCTCGACGGGCTGCGGGGCGCGGGCCGCCGCGCGGCATCCTCCGTCGCGCGCAGGCCGCTGACGCGTTCCGTCGGACATGCGGCGAGGCTCGTGCCCGACACGCTGACCGTCGATCTCGCCAGCGATGATGCGCTCGTGCTCTGCACCGACGGTGCCTTCCCCGCGTTCGCCGAGGGGGCCGCGATCGCGGAATCGTTCGGTACGGCGGAGGCCGAGCGGGCGGCGCTCTCGCTGCTCGTAGCCGCGCGCGCCGCGGACGCCGCCGACGACGCGTCGCTCGTGGCCATCGCGGTGCGGGTGCGCTTCGTCGCGCGCTCGACCGACCGGGCCCCGCGCACCCGCGATCTCGAGATCGTGCAGGCTTGCCCGCTCTTCGCAGACCTCGGTACGGCGGCGGTCCTCGCGGCGCTGTCGGCGGCGCTCGAGCTCGAGCTCGCGCCGGGCGAGCTGCTCGTGCGCGACGCGGGGGAGGATCGTTTCGCGTACGTCGTGCTCGACGGCTGCGTGGCGCTCGCGGGCGGGCGCGAGATGGGACCTTCGGCGCTGCTGTTCCCCGAGTCGCTCGTCGACGTCGCGGGCCGTGACGAGCCGCCGCGCATCGTCGAGCATGCGCGCCTCTTGCGGATCGGGCGGGGCGATTTCGCGCGCTTGTGCGAGCACGACCCAGCGCTCGTCGCGGGGCTCTACGAGCGCTTGGCGCGGCACCTCGCGCAGCTACGATGACGCGAGGTGCCGAGCGACCGGTCGAGCCGCGCAGCCAGGATGACGCGAGGTGCCGGTCACTCGGCGATGAGCGCCTCGACCTCTTTGGCGATGACCTCGGCCTCGGCGGGGTTGTAGCCCGCGTGCACGTGCCGCACGACGCCCTTCTTGTCGATGACGTAGCTCGTCTGCATCTTCGGCGGCGCGTAGCTGCCTGCGGTCTTCTTCGATTTGTCCCAGAGGATGGGGAAGCTCACGCCGGTCTGCTTGGCGAACTCGGCGATCTGCTCGGCCTGCACGTCGTCGGGCTCGTCCACGCTCACGGCGAGCACGAAGAGCTTGCCGGCGTTCGTGTCGACGAGCTCCTGATACTTCGGGAACGACTCCTTGCACGGCTTGCAGAACGTGCCCCAGAAGTCGACGATCGTCACCGTCCCGCGCGCCTCGGCCAGGGACTTCGGCCCATCGCCCGTCACCGCCTCGGTCACGAGCTCCGGCGCCTCTTTGCCCACGAGCCCGCTCTCTCCATCCGGGACCTCCGCGCCGCCGCTGGTGCCGTTGCCGGCAGGCGGACAACCAAGGATCGGAGCGGCGAGCGCTGCGAGCATGAGGGCTAGCGGGCGGGCGCGAAAAGCTGCGGACGACTTCATCGATGAGTGCTCCTGTTTCTCTTCTCTCTCAGGCATCTCCACGAGCGCGCATCCTCGCGGCGGCGGCTCAGGCCCGGCGCTGCGACCGCAACGCCCGCGCGACCGCGAGTGTGGGGTGCATCGCCGACGCGTCGACTTTTTACCCCATGAGCGATAGAAAAGGATCTCTCGATGCGCAGTTTCGCTCTACCGAGTGCCATCGCTCTCGCGGCTGCCGTCGCTGCTCCGGCGGCTTGCGACGACGGTGACGTGCGCTTCGGTCCGCCTGGGGGCCTGCGGGTGCGCACCGACGACGCCGTCGGCTCGAGCGAACCCTGCCCGCTGCCGGAGGGCGCGACCGGCGCTACCTGCCCCGAGTGGGCCGACGCCGTGTTTCCCGCGATCTTCGCCAGCGAAACGTACAAGTGCTCGGCCGACGGCTGCCATGGCCCGGGCGGCACGCCGAGCGCCGGGCTCACGCTCTACCCGGACGACGCCGACAAGACCTACGACGCGCTCGCGGCCTACCAAAACTACGGCCGACCGTACGTGTCGGAGGGCGAGCCCGCGAAGGCCTACCTCTTGTGCAACCTCACCAACAGTCCCGACGTCTCGCTCGGCACGGTGATGCCGCCGACGGCGCTCATCGAGGGCGAGGATCTCGTGCTGCTCGGCGACTGGGTCGCGTGCGGCATGAAGAAACAAGGCGGCACGCCGGTGACGGGCACGGGCGGCGCGGGCGGCGGGCAGTAGCCGCGACCGGGTGCGTGCGGGTCGGCCGCTTCGGCACCCGCCCGACTCATCGCGCCGGGGACTCGCGCGATCCACCTTGGATCTCCATGGACCCAAGCTGCGGACCTCTCGCCGGTCGCGAGCGCGTCGCCCACTGCGCGTTCGCCCGTGTTTTTCTGGCGATTCGCGCCGCCTTAGGACTTGCCAGGGTTGGCGCGCCGCGTGCTATCTTCGCTCGCTGCTGCACTTCGAGGAGCGAGACCATGCGCGTTGAGCTGAGCCAGAAGACCCGGGGCGCCTTGAGCCTTGGAGTGATGCTCGTCGGTCTATTCGTGTCGACCGGCTGCGCGACGGTGCAGCCCTACGAGCGCGGCAAGCTCGCGCATCCGACGATGTCGACCGCGGAGCTCGGTGGCCCGGGCGAGGAGCACCTCCGCGCCGTGACCGAGGGCGCGATCGGCGGCAGCGCCGGCGCGGGCAGCGGCTGCGGCTGCAACTGATCCGACGCGAGCCATCTCCTCGCTCTGCTGCCTCGCGCGAGCGCGCGCATAGCTTTCATCTCGCGGAGCGGCGCGGATATAGTGGCGCTCGGTGTTGCGCAGGCACGGGATGGCTGCGGCGCTCGGATGCGCCTTGATCGCTGCGGCGCCGCGGGCGCGTGCGGCGAGCCCGAGCGACGGCGACGTTCGCACCCTCATCGACGCGATCTACGCGGCGGAATACTCGCAGGGGAAATTCCGCGAGGCGCTCGAGAAGGTCGAGGTCGGCAAGATCCTCTGCGAGGGCGACCTCTGCAGTAAGAAGGTGCGCGCGCAGCTCTTCGTCGCCGTCGGCACGATGCACGCGCGACTCGGCGACGCGGGCAAGGCCAAGGCGGCGTTCACGACGGCGCTCGCAGCCGACGCTGCCGCCGCGCCGCGCACGGAGTATGCGACCGACGAGGTCACGGCGCTGTTCGACGAGACGCGGGGCACCTCGGCCGCTTCGCCGAGCACCGGCGGCTGCCGCGCGACCTACGCCGGCAAGGCCGCGCCGCGCGGGTGGTCGAGCGGAGAGGCCGGCCACTGTCACGCGTCCGCGCTCGAGGCCGAGAAGGCGGACGAGTTCGCCCGCTGCGAAGCGGACGCTCGCGCCGCTCTCGAGCTCGACGATCAACCGGTAGCGCGCGCGACCTTGGCGCGCTGCCTCGAGGCCGCGAACAACTGGCTCGAGGCCGCGAGCGAGTGGGAAGAGACCGCGCGACAGGCGCCACAAACCCGCAACTTCACCCTCGCCAAGCAAGCACAGTACCGAGCGACTCAGCTTCGGCGTCGCACGCCGGCGATCGTGATCGAGCCGCCGAAGGACACCGAGGGCGTCACGCTCGAGCTCGACGGCGCCGCCCTGCCGCTCGAGATGCTCGGCCAGGAGATCCCCGTGAACCCGGGGGAGCACACGGTCGTCGCCAACAGCAAGCGCGGCGATCTGCCGCTGCGCTTCAAGCGCACGGTGCTGCTCGAGGCGTCGACCACGGTCCCGATCGCCATCGAGCTCACGCCCTTCTCGCCCGAGGTTCGATGCATCCTCGAGGCGCAGACCGCCGACGCGCTCTCGAAGTGTATGCGCCTCTCGAGCCCGACGAGCAACCTCGACGTGCGCATCGGCACCGAGGTGAGCGGCTACACCGACACCATGGACGTCGATGTCCTCACGCCGAGCGTGTTCACGACCGCCGAGCACGCGACCGATGGCTGGGGCGTGAACGCGGCATTTCTCGTCGACGTCGTGACGGCCGCGTCGGTCGACATTCTCGCGACTGCCTCGCCGCGGTGGCGCGAGGTGAGGTACGTGCCGGCCGTCGGCGGCCACGCGCGTTTCGGCGACGCGGACGTCGGCGTCAGCGGCTCACTCTCTCACGAGCCGGATTACCTGTCGGTGTCGGGCGGCGCCAGGATCGCGCTCGATCTGCTCCAGAAGACGGTGACGCCCTCGCTCGCCGTCGACTACTCACACGACACGAGCGGACGCAGCAAGACACCGTACAGCGTCTACTCGAACGAGATCGATCGTGTGGGCGTGACGGCCGGGCTCGGGCTCGTCTTGTCGAAGGCCACATTCGGCTCGATGACCGTCACCGCCGTCATCGAAGACGGCGACACCTCGAAGCCCTATCGCTACGTGCCGATGTTCGCGCCGGAGGTCGCGCCGCTCGTGCCGAAGGGCCTCGAGATCGACTCGGTGAACCTGTTTCGCTTGGCGGAGCGGCCGCTCGAGCAGCTGCCCGACCACCGCGAGCGCTTCGCCGTGGCGCTCTCGGCCGCGCATCGCTTCTCCGGGTCGACCTTGCGCGTGAGCGAGCGCCTCTACCTCGACACCTGGGGCGTGAAGGCCTCGAGCACCGACGGGCGCTTCCTCATCGACGTCGTCGATGGCCTGCGCCTCTGGCCGCACCTGCGCTTCCACGGGCAGACCGGCGCGTCGTTCTGGGAGCTCGCCTACGTCGCGAGCGAGGGGCCCGAGGGCCTCGTCGTGCCCACGGTTCGCACGGGCGATCGCGAGCTCGGGCCGCTCATCGCCGTCACCGGCGGCGGCGGCGCGCGCGTCGCCTTCGGCAAGCATGACGAATACGCCGTGAGCTTCGCGGGCGACGTCGTCTACTCTCGCTTCTTGAACCACCTCTTCGTGAAGGACCGGTGGGGGTACTTCGGCGCCTTCTCGCTCGAGGCGGAGTTCGATTGATGATGCGATCCGCGCGCCGTCTCGCCACTCTCGCGCACGCGGGGGCCACGCTGTTCGCGGCCCTCGTCGCGGCGCTGCTCGTCGCCTGCGACGACCCCTCGCTCGATCGGCTGCTCGACGCGCTGCCCGACGAAGCGCCGGGTTTTCCGCCAGGTGAAGTGCACCGGCCCGGGCAACCGTGCGTCGCGTGCCACTCGCCCTACGGCGGCGTCGAGCCCGAGCTCAGCGTCGGCGGGACCGTGTTCGCCGTGCCCAAGGATGACTCCGAAGCGCCGTTCATGCTCGAAGGCTACGCGGTGCGGCTCGTCGACTCCGAGGGCGAGACGCGCGTCTTGCGCACGAACCGCTGCGGCAACTTCCTGAGCAAGAAGGCCGACTGGGATCCGGCGTTCCCGCTGCGCGCCGAGCTCTATCAGGTGCCCCGCGACGACCAGCCCGACGTGCTCGTGCAAGACTCGGTCATGGCGTCGCGCATCGGTCGCGACGGCTCGTGCGCGGGCTGCCATATCCACCCGAAGAGCCCATTTTCCCCGGGCGTCGTCGAGGCGCTGAAGGTCGATGCCTCCGTCGAGCCGCCGAATGACTGCCCGCCGCCGTGGCTCGGTCCCGATCCGCGGCTTCCGGAGATCTCTGCCCAATGAACGGCCCCATGAAGGTCGCGCACGCGTCTCGCCTCGGCGCGCTCGTCACTCATCGCGGGCGATCGTCTCGTCTCGGCAAGCTCGTCGCCCATCGCACGCTCGAGTCTCTCGTCGCGCTCGCCGCGCTCGTGGTCGGAGGCTGCACGATCGACATCGACGCTCCGGCGAGCCTCGAGCGTCCGAGCTTCGAGCAGTTCAAGACCGTCTCGCCTCTGCTCGAGCAGCGCTGCGGCTCGCTCGACTGCCACGGCAACCTCGCGCGACCGCTTCGCGTCTTCGGCGTGCGCGGCATGCGCTACGTGAACATCTTCGATCCCGACCAGGCGCTCGAGCTCGCCGATCCGGAGCTCGCGCGTGAAAATGGCTCATTTCCGGGCGCGGGCGGCAAGCCGACGACCGAGGACGAATACGCGCAAAACTGGCGCTCGGCGTGCGCGCTCGAGCCCGAGAAGATGAGCCGTGTCGCGCGCGGCGAGCTCGATCCGGACGAGCTTCTGCTCCTGCGCAAGCCGCTCGGCATGGAGGGGCACAAGGGCGCGGCGCTCTTCGTGAAGGGTTCGAGCGATCACGTGTGCATCACGTCGTGGCTCGAGGGCGACGTGTCGAACAGCGAGTGCGAGCTCTCGCTGAAGAATCCCTGACGCCTACTTCTCGCCCTTCTTGCCGGTCTCGCCGCCGTCGCCCTCGCCCGCGTCGCCCGAGTTGTACATCTGCACGACCATGTCCGTGAGATCGAGATCCGCGCGCGCGTAGGGAACCGCGGCCTTATCGAGCACGACGTCGAAGCCCCTCTTGGTCGCGGCGCGTCGTACGACGCGAAACATCCGCTGCATGATGGGGCCCGTGAGCTCCTGCTGCTTCTGCGCGAGCTGCTTATTGTATTCGATGAATTTGCTCTGAACGTCGACCATGCGCCGCTGCCAGTGCTCGGTGCGTAGCTCGATCGCACGGCGCGAGAGCAGCATCGCCTGCTTGCGCAGATCGTCTTGCTCCTTCTGCAGCTCTTCTTGGCGGTGGTCGAGATCGGCCTGCCGTTTCTTGGTGAAGTTCTGCAGTGTCGCGGCGGCCTTCATGCCGTCCTCGGTCTGCATGAGCGCGCGCTGCACGTCGACGACCGCGATCTTCGTCTCGGCGCGGGCCGCCGGTGCCAACGCCGTCGCCGCGAGCGCGAGCCCGACCGCTGCGAGCGCCGTCCCGACCTTCGCGGTCGCGGCAACGCGCAGGCTCACGAGATCACCCCGAACTTCTTGCCGACCTTCTCGAACGCCTCGAGCGCGCGGTCGAGGTGGATCTTCTCGTGGGTCGCCATGTAGCTCGTGCGCAGCACCTGCTGCTTCGGGGGCACGCCCGGCGTGATGAACGGGTTCACGTAGATCGCGTGGTCGTCGAGCAGGCTCTTCCACATCATGACGGTCTTGAGATCGTCGCGGATGTAGATGGGGATGACGGCGGTGTCGGTCTTGCCGAGCTCGAACCCGAGCCGCACGAGCTCTCTCTTCATGTAAGTGAAGTTCTCGCGCAGCTTCTCTTGGCGCCAGGGCTCGGCTTGCATCACGTCGAGCGAGGCCATCGCGGCGGCGACGCAGGGGGGCGCGGCGCTCGCGGCGAAGAGGAAGCTATAGGCAAAGTGCTGGATGTAATCGAGCACCTTGCGCTCGCCGACGAGCCATCCGCCGATCGACGCGAGCGATTTCGAGAAGGTGCCGCCGATGAGGTCGACGTCGTTCTCGAGGCCGAACATCGCCGCCGTGCCGCGCCCGCCTGGGCCGATGACGCCGAGCGCGTGGGCGTCGTCGACCATGATGCGCGCCTTGTGCTTCTTCACGACCGGGACGAGCGCATCGAGCTGCGCGATCTCGCCCTGCGCGCTGAACACGCCGTCGGTGACCACCAGCGCGCCCTCGCTCGCGCCGAGCTCGGCGAGCGCCGCGTCGAGCGACTCGGCGCTGTTGTGACGGTAACGAACCATGCGGGCTCCCGCGCTCTGGGCGAGGCGCACGCCGTCGTAAATCGAGGCGTGGTCATCTTTGTCGATGAGCGCGACGCTCTGCTTGTTCGACAAAAGCGCAGAAATTGCGGCGATATTTACCTGGTAGCCGGTCGTGAACACGAGCCCGGCCTCTTTGCCATGGTAGGCGGCGAGCTTGGCCTCGAGCTCGTTGTGCATGCGCATCGAGCCGTTGACGAGGCGCGAGCCGGTCATGCTCGTGCCGTATTTTTCGATCGCCTTCTGCGCCGCCTCGCGCACGCGCGGGTCCGTGGTGAGGCCGAGGTAGTTGTTCGACCCGAGCATGATCACGTCGCGCCCCTCGAGCTGCGCGATCGGGCCGTTGTTGCAGTCGAGCGGACGAAAGAACGGATAAACGCCCATTTTTCGGGCGTGGTCCGCGGCCATGAACTTGAAGCACTTGTCGAAGACGTCGCGCCCGCCGGTCTTCGAGATGTTCACGCGCTGCGCCATCTGCCGCGCCAGCCGCTCCTCGGCGGCCTTGCGGCGATCCTCGCGGCTCCTCGTGGACGCGCCCTCGGCCGCTCCGCCGTCGGCGCCGGTCGTGACGCTCGCGCCGTCCGCGCCGTCCGCTGCCGCGGCGCCCTCGGCCGCTCC
>SYFR01000505.1 GCA_005800325.1 Myxococcales bacterium
CAAGACAATCGCGCTCTCTGGCGTTGCCGACAACAGGATCTGAATCGGCCGCCAGGCGAACCGACGACACGTAATTCACGCCGGGCTCCGGCGCTACGGGCGGCATGGGCGGTTCGGGGCCCGGCTGCGACATGTGCGTCGTGGAAGCCACGTGCGTAGACGGCAATCCGGTGTGCTCGTGCCCCGCCGGGTTCACGGGCGACGGCACGCTCGCGGGCACCGGCTGCGGCGCCGACCATCAGCGGCGCCGGGAGGCGACCAGCGTTTTCACCGAGCAGTGTCCGTGACGCTGGCGCGCTCGCGCCGGAGGACAGTTCGCGGCGAGGGTGAGTTGCGCTATGACGCTCGGCGATGGCTGCGACCTACCGTGTGCAATCCGTGTGCGAGTGCCAGGCGATCCTCGAGGCCGAGCTCGACGAGCGGCGCCTCGTGCTCTCGGGCACGGCGCGAAAGAACCGCGGCGCGCGCGAGAATGCGCCGGCCATCACGCTCGGCGCCGATGCGGCTCGCTTCGAAGCGTGCTGGCAGTGCCCGTTCTGCGGCCGCAACACGCTGCGTCGGTTGAACGCCGGGGCGCTGCGAAAAGTCGCGGCTTCGACGGCGGCGTGACACCCGCACCCGCTCAGGCCCGCACCCGCCCCGCACCCGCACCCGCTCTCGCGCCCGCACCCGCTCTCGCGCCCGCTCAGGCCCGCACCCGCCCCGCTCCCGCTCCCGCACCCGCACCCGCTCTCGCTCCCGCTCCCGCACCCGCACCCGCTCTCGCTCCCGCTCCCGCACCCGCACCCGCTCTCGCGCCCGCTCTCGCCCTGCCGCTGGCTCTTCCGCTGCCTCGCCGGCGTCATCGCGCCGCGACTCGGTGCTATCCTGCGCGCATGATTCGGCGGCTCGTCGTTCCGTTCCTCGTCGCGAGCGCTGTCCTTGCGCTCGAGCCGTCTGCACCGCTCGAAGGTCCGCGCGAGGCGGCGGCGATGGTCGCGGTCGCGCATCGCCTCGAGGAGCTCGTCCGCCACTCGACCGGCGTGGTGCTCGCGACGCCGCGCGAGCGACGCAGCCAGTGGGAGGAGCTCGCCGGCGGCAAGCGCATCGTCACGTACACGCGGCTCGAGATCGAGGCGCGCATCGACGGAGCGGGCACGGGCGAGGTGTGGGTCCGCACGCTCGGCGGCGCGGTCGACGGGATCGGGCAGGTGGTCGCGGGCGAGGCGGCCCTCGTCCTCGGCGAGAGGTCGATCGTGTTCTTGACCCCAGCCGCGGACGGCGTCTTGCACGTGATGGGCATGGCCCAGGGCCACTATCCGCTCGTCGCGAGCGAGCCGCAAAACGAGGGCGCGCCACGCATCGAACGCCTGGTCGTGAGCCCGTCGCTCGGCACCCTCGTCGCGCGCAAAGGCGGAGTGAGCGCGGGCGCGACCTTGGCTGGCAAGACCGCGCGTGAGGCAGCCGACCTCGTGCGCGAGGCTCGCCGCGCGCTCGACGCGAAGAAGCCGCGCTAGTTCATGCTCACCTTGGCTCGCGTGCAAGCGTCGCTACACTCCGCCATCGCGAGGCTGTCAGCGGCGCTCGCCTGCGCCGCGGCGCTCACGGCAACCGGCGACGCCCTCGCCTACTGTCGCACGTCGATCTGCGACGGCGGCAAGCGCGCCGGCGCACGCTGCGAGCCCGCGCAGCCGACCGACTGCGGCCTGCCGCTCCGGTGGGTGCAGCCGTGCGTCGGCTTCTCGCTCCACGAGGGCGCGTCCAAGCACATCGGGCTCGACGCCGCGCGCGCGCTCGTGCTCGCGGCGTTCGGCGCATGGGACGACACCGCGTGCCCCGCCGGCGGTGAGCCTAGCATCGAGGTCTACGATCTCGGGAGCGTGAGCTGCGACGAGAAGGAGTACAACCAGCACGCCGGCAACGCGAACCTCGTCGTGTTCCGCGACGACGCGTGGCCGTACGCGGGCGCCGGCAACACGCTCGCGCTCACCACGGTGACCTTCAACCTCGACGACGGCGCGATCTACGATGCCGATCTCGAGGTCAACGGCACGGTGCCGCTCACGACCGGCGACGACGGCGTCGAGTATGATGTCGCGTCGATCGTGACCCACGAGGCGGGCCATTTCCTCGGCCTCTCGCACTCGCCCGAGCCGACGGCGACGATGATCGTCGAGTACGCCCCCGGCGATCTCTCGCTGCGCACGCTCGCCCCCGACGACGTCGCGGCGATCTGCGCGACCTACCCTCCCGGCCCCGTCGCCGAGGACGACTGCGATCCGACGCCGCGCCACGGGATGAGCTCGATCTGCGATCCGCCCGTGCCCGAGCCCGAGGGGGGCTGCACCTGCTCCGTCGCCGGCAGCGCATCATCGAGGCCCGTCGAGCGCACGCGCAGCGCCGGCTTTTTCAATGCGAGCGGCGGGCTCATGGTCGCCCTCTTCGCCGCCACGCTCGCTCGCCGCGCGCGCGTCCGCCGGCGTGCGCTCGGGCCGCACCACCGATGATCCCTCGTGAGCCGCCCGCC